>CAZHPP010000320.1:0-5189 GCA_964534535.1 uncultured Victivallales bacterium
TTTCCGCCTTGCCGATGCTCGCAAGCTGATTGGTACAGTCTATCTTCTTCGCCGCGCCCCGTGCCTTGTTCAATGCCGGCAGAAGCATCCCGGCCAGAATCGCGATGATCGCAATTACAACCAGAAGTTCGATCAATGTGAAAAATTCCAACTTGAAACACTTTCCCTTCATCCTGAAAACTCCTTTCATTTTTCCTGATATTCTTTTGTACTTCCCCGAAGCACGACCTTGTGCCGCACTTCCGGAGAAGGACACTCTTTCTTATCATGCCAATCCGATGCGCGGAGCATCAGTTCCGCTGCCGCGGCGCCCTTTGTCTCATAACAGAGATCCACCGTCGAAAGCGGCGGAGTCATAAACTCGCCTCCGGGGTATCCGCAGTAACCCATCACGGACACATCCTCCGGCACGCGCAGACCGCGTTTCCGCAGGGAGTCCAGCACATGAATCGCATAAAAATCGGAAAAACACATGAACGCCGTCGGATGCTTTCCCAGAACGCTTTCAACCGCCCTGTCGATTTCCTCCGGTTTGTAATCCGCCTGAACAAGAAGTTCCGGTTTGCAGCCGGATTCCGCCAGGTGCCCCAGATAATCCTGCCATTTCATGCCGCGCAGGGAACAGCTCACACTGCCGACGGTCGCAATGCGGCGGTGCCCCAGCCGGATCAGCGCATCAACCCCGTCCAGGAACGCATGCCTGGAATCCGTAACAACTGCTGCGAACGGAGAAAGAGCCCGTTCTTCCGGACCGGCCAGCGGCAACACCACAGGAAGCCCCGCGTTTTTCAATAATATAAGTTCCGGTTCGTCTCCGTTGAATACGTTATCCATCAGGAAAAATCCGCGGATCTGTTTCTCCCGGACGATCTTGTTCAGAGATTCCGGGGTCAGTTTCCGGAAAAACTCCTTTGGACACTGAATCATCCCGGCTCCGGCCTGTTCCAGTGTCCTTTCAATGCCTGGAATCACATAGTTCGCCGGCATCGAAATATCCGAGAGTTCCCTCGTGATCATCAGATAGGCAGACTGACCGACCCGGTCGGAAACAAACGTGCCGTTGCGTCCGCGCTTGCAGACCAGATTCCGCTTTTCCAGATTGTCGAACGCCAGCCGCACCACCTGCGGCCCCACGTTCAGAAGCGGCGCCAGTTCCCGGATGCTCTGCAGACGCGATCCCGGCGGAATCCTTCCCGAACGGATCTCGTCCGCCAGGTAGTTTTCCACCTGCAGAGTCTTCGAGGGCGCGGTCACCAGCTCCATGATTCACTCCTGTTTTTGTGCTGTTATGATATATTATAACACAAAGGAACACAAAAGTCAATAGCCAAAGTGCATTTTTTTGAAAATATCCTCCGGATACCTGCATTTTCCGCCTAGGCCGTGTGTTCATGGATTGGGCGTCATGGCGGCGATGCCCTGCAGTCCGCACTGTCCCGAATTGAAAATCCGGCAAAAAAATTTCGGACTGTTTGCAAAATAGGTCCCGCGTGATATATTCAAATTCAAAAGCGGAGAATTGAAATGGAACGGCAGCTGTCGGAAAGTCTGGAAGATTATCTTGAGGCGATCGCGGAACTGATCGCCGTGGAAGGGCATGCCCATTCCAAAAACATCGCCGAACGGCTGAACGTCACCATGCCTTCCGTGACGGGCGCGCTCCGCCAGCTGGACCAGCTGGGCTTCATCGTCTACAACATCCATTATCCTGTCCAGCTCACTGCCGCCGGGAAGGCCATTGCCGACCGCGTCATTCACCGGCATGCGGTGCTCAAGAAGTTCTTTTCCGAAATTCTCGGGCTTGCGCCCGGACGGGCTTCCGAGACGGCATGCCATCTGGAACATGTCGTCGACGAGGACACGATCCGGCGGTTCGTGCTGTTTTCGGAGGCGATCGAAAACCGCACCGATGCAAAACAGCTCCAGACGTATCTGACCGAAGCCATGGATAATCTCGGGAAACCCGGCTTCAGCCGCATCCGCGTGCTCAGCGAAATCTCCCCGGGGATGACGGCTGCCGTCGAACGCTTCGGCCGCAACCTCCGGGATCCCGGCAGGTTCGGGCTCAAACCCGGAGCTTCCGTGACGCTGCAGGGGGTCACGCTCGACCGCACCGGCCTCCGCGTCCTCTGCGGCAGAAAGACTCTGGAACTTTCCCTTTCCGATGCGGAAAACATCTGGGTGAAACTCCCGGAAGAAAAGCGGTGAACCATGACCTGGAGCGGCATTCTGACCGGACTGATCTGTTTCCTTGTGATCGGCATTTTCCACCCGATCGTCATCCGTGGCGAATATTATTTCGGCACAAAGCTTTGGATCGCGTTCCTTCTGGGCGGACTTGCTTCGCTGGCGGGTTCGCTGTTCGTGGAACAGTTTGTGGTTTCCGCCGGACTCGGCGTGCTGGGATTCACCTGTCTCTGGAGCATCCTTGAGGTGTTCGAACAGAAGAAGCGCGTCGAGAAGGGCTGGTTTCCCGCCGGACCTTCCCATCGCAAGGACACATCCGGTTCCGGAAAATAAAAATCCGGGAACGGCGCAAGGCGTGCCGTCCCCGGCTCCCCCCCGCCAATCTGATTCAGCCTGCCAGTGCCGTTCCGATATGGAACAGCATTCCGAGCTGACAGACTGCGAACGTCATCAGCCAGGCAAGCGCAAACAATCCTCCCGCTTCGACGAACACCATCTTCCATGAGTTCAGTTCCCGCCGGATGACCGCCAGAGTCGCCAGGCACGGAATCGAAAGCAGGCAGAACAGCATGATGCAGAATCCCTGCAGGGGCGTATAATTTTTCACCAGCTGTTCGCGCAGGGACACGGATTCTTCATCGGCCGCGCCTTCCGCATAAAGAATTCCGAGCTGGGAGACGAACACCTCCTTGGCCGCGAGTCCGCCGATGGATGCCGTGGTCAGTTTCCAGTCGAATCCGATCGGACGGAAGATTGGCTCCAGGAACTTTCCGACCCGGCCGGAAACGGTGTATTCCATGGCTTCGGCCTTCTTTTCGTTTTCGAGCTTTTCCGCGGCGGCTTTGTTTCCGGCGCACTGCCGGATCATGGCGTCGTACGGTTTCGAGAATTCGGTCTTTTCGGGGAAGGTGTTGCAGATGTAAAGCAGGATGCTGGTTCCGAGAATGATTGTTCCGGCCTTCTGCAGATACATCCGGCCGCGGTCCCACATGTGAAGCATCAGACTCTTGAACGTGGGCATGCGGTAGGGAGGAAGTTCCATCAGGTAGACTTCGCCTTCGCCGCGGAAGATTGTGTTTTTCATGATCCGCGCCGCAATCAGGGCGATGACGACCCCGATCAGGTAGATCAGCCACATCATGAGCGCCTGATGCCGCGCGGCAAAGAATGCCGGAATGATCAGCGCATAGATCGGAAGCCTTGCGCCGCAGCTCATCAGCGGCAGCACCATGATCGTGACGGTGCGGTCGCGTTCGGACTCGATCGTCCGTGTGGCCATGATCGCCGGAACGTTGCAGCCGAACCCGAGCACGAGCGGGACGAAGGAGCGTCCCTGAAGCCCGAACCGACGCATGATTCCATCCATCACGAAGGCCGCGCGCGCCATGTATCCGGAATCCTCCAGAATCGCGATCGCGAAGAAGAGAAAGAGGATGTTCGGCAGAAAGACCAGCACGCCGCCGACGCCGCTGATGACGCCGTCCGTCAGCATCAGCCGCAGGAACGGCAGATTCGTTTCCGGCCAGCAGGTCTTGACCGTCTCCCCGAGCCAGCCGAACCCGGCGTCGATCCAGTCCATGAACGGCTGGGCGCATGTGAACGTGAAGAAGAACGTCGCATAGATGATCAGCAGGAAGAGCGGCAGTCCGAGATACCGGTTGGTCAGGACGGTGTCGATCCGGTCGGAGATTTCCCTGCGCTTTTCCCCGGTCAGCGAAATAGTTTCGCGGCAGGCTCCGGCCAGCATGGCGTAGCGCCGGTCGGCCATGAAGGTGTCCGCCTCGATCGCGTGCCGGTTCCACAGATGGCGGATCTGTTCCCCGACGGCTCCGTAAACGGGTCTGAACTCCGGAATCCGCATGACGGCATTGTCGTGTTCCAGCAACTTGATGGCGAAGAAGCGGGAGGGAATATGCCGGTATTTCGAAACATTGAGCAGATCGATCTGCGCCGCGACTTCGCCGATGGCGTCGTCGATGTCCTGTCCGTAGGTGAGCATGGGGGATTTGTGGTCGGCGAGATGCGGAAGCGTCTCGGCCAGCTTTTCGAGCAGGGGGCGCACGCCGTCCGCCCTGCATCCGACGGTCTGGACGATCGGCGACCCGAAATAGGTCTCGAGTTTCGGAATGTCGAACTTCAGTCCTTTTTCCCGGGCTTCGTCGCTCATGTTGAAGACGAGCAGGAGCGGAATATGGAGTTCGGCGAGCTGGGTCGTGAGGTAAAGGCTTCTCTGCGGGATGGTGGAGTCGACCACGTTCAGGATCAGGTCGATCCCCGGTTTCGTCAGCTCCTGGAAGACGACTTCCTCTTCCGGAGAACTTGAGGAAAGCGAATAGACTCCGGGCAGGTCGACGAGCTCGATTTCCATGCCGTTGACCCGGAACGTTCCGGATTTGCTTTCCACCGTGACTCCGGGATAGTTCCCGACGTGCTGGCGCGCTCCCGTGAGCGCGTTGAAGATGCAGGTCTTCCCGCAGTTCGGATCCCCGGCGAGAGCAACCTTGAATCGGGTCTGCGCCATCTTATTTTCCCTCCTGTTTCAGAATGACTCCGGCCGCATCGTCGCGGTGGAGCGCCATGCTTGTTTCCAGAATTTTCACCCGCAGAAGGCCGCCGAACGGCGCATGCGCCTCCATGAGAAGTTCGGTGCCGGGGACGATTCCCACGTCCGCAAATTTTTTGCGGCCCCGCATCTTCGGCAGAATTTTCACGATGGTGGCCGTGGCTCCGACCGGAAGATCGGCCAGAGTCATTTCCTTTCCGGAGGGAATCCGGTATTCCGGCTCCCGCGAGGCTTCTCCGCCGCATCCGCACGAACATTTCGAGTTCCACATGGTTCTGTCTTCCTTTCAGAAAAGTCCGGGGGAGGCGGCGGAAGGAGGATTTGCCGCCGTTCCCCCGGAGGGGTATGGTTCTGTTTCAGTAATGACTGATGTTAATGCAGTTCCAAGGGGCTGCTCGCCCCTTGAACCCTCGGCAGGACTCAGAGAGCCCTGCACCCT
>CAZHPP010000321.1:0-5181 GCA_964534535.1 uncultured Victivallales bacterium
GGTCAACGACCGAAGGCGGAATGTCTTTCTTGTCAGAAGGCGTGTTCCCGCACAGAATGCTGCGCGTCATATCCACCACGGCGGAGGCAATTCCATCCGGGTCTTCCCGCATGGAACTCAGCGGCGGGGTCAGTTCGCCGCAGTACGCAGAATTGTCATATCCGATCAGCTGAACGTCCTTTCCGACCCGGACGCCGTGCTTCCTGCACCAGTCGTAAACACGGAACACCATCAGGTCAAGCGTCATGAAAATTCCGTCCGGCTTCGACTCGAAAAGACGCCCGATCACCTCTTCCGAATATGGTTCTGCTTCCCCGGATCCAAAAGATTCCACATGCACAGCCACATCCGGATGCTCCGCGGCAAACTGTCCTGCTCCGCGTTCCCGCATGTGAATGTAGCTGGTTTCGTCTTCGATATCAGCCTGTCCAAGGACTCCGATCGAACGGCAGCCCTTTGAATAAAGCCATTCCGCGGCAAGATATCCGCCGAGCACGTTGTTGCTGTTCACACTGCGGCCTCCGGGCAGACGCCGGCAGTTGCAGGAAATGACCTTCCCCGGGTCGAGCGCCAGCAGTTCCTCCGGCCAGCCCTCGTCGAACTGAGAACAGAGCACAAGAACGTCAAACTGTTTCTTGAACGCCTCGATCTGCGAAAGCGAATTCAGATAGATCAGGCTGCAGTGTTCCTTTTCCAGCAGACGCCGCATATCGTTGACAATCCTCATCACGAACGGATGCACGACATTGACTTCATTGGTGAACACGGCCACCGTTTTCTGCGCAAGGGGATTCACTTCGCCGGTTTTGTTGATGAACACGCCCTTGCCCTGATGCCCATAGACGAACCGGTGCTCCTTCAGAAGCGCCACCGCCTTCTTGACGGTGTCCCCGCTCACGCCGTATTCGCCGCGGAGTTCGGCAAGCGACGGAATGCGTCCGGAGAGTTCTCCTTTCACAATCCGTTCCCGGAGATTCTGAAACACCTCCCGGAATGTCATTCCCGCCGCATTCGCACCCATGATTTCATCCTTTTGATGACTTAGACGTCTAAGTTCTTCTTATATTTTACTCCAGAACTGTGATTTTGTCAAGAGCCTTTTCGAAAAATATTAAAGAAATACGGAACGGGGCACCGGCGTTCACCCGCCGTGCATGTTTTTTACATGAATTTGTATGGACTTCATGGACAATATGGACTTTTTCCGAAGTTGCCGGATTTCCATGGCGGAATGCCCAAACGGCTCCATTTCAGAGCTTTTTTCGACTTTTTTTTCATTTTTTTTCATTTGCAGAGACATAAAATGGCTCTTTCTCAGTATATATATATGACGACACGATCAGACAATCAAAGGAGAACGGAATGAAGAAAGAAAAAAACGGGGCCGGGATTCTGAGCTGCTACATGAACGAGATCAGCAATTACAATCTTCTGACGGAAAAAGATGAAAAGGACCTTGCCAGAAAAATTCACGGACGGAATCCGGCACTCCGCAGCGCGGCAATGGAAACACTGATTACGGCCAATCTGCGGCTGGTGGTGAAGATCGCCCACGACTTTCATTCGTTCGGAGTGGAATTTCCTGAACTCGTTTCCGAAGGCAATATCGGGCTCGCGCACGCGGCGGAAAAATTCGACCCGAAAAAAGGCGCCAAGTTCAGTTCGTACGCCTCGTGGTGGATCAAGCAGTCCATGCGCCGCGCGATCGCCGACCAGAAAGGCGCCGTGCGCGTGCCGATTCAGTCCGCCGCGCGCATGCGCAAGATCCGGGCGGCGGTCGACGTTCTCACGGAAGAGCTCGGGCGTCCCCCGACCAATGAAGAGATCGGCGCACGGACGGGCATGACGGAACGCATGGTTTCCGCCCTTCGGCGGCTCGACTGCAGCACGGTTTCGCTTCATGACCCGGTCAGTTCGGAAGGCGAGACCGAACTCATGGAAATCATCCCCGCCCCCGCCTCGGAAATGCCGGGTTCCGCGATCGGCGACTCCGATTCGTTTCTGCGGCTCGACGAAGCGCTCGGGAACCTGACCCGGCGCGAACGGCTCGTCATCGAACTGCGCTACGGCCTTGCCGGCCGCCGCGAACCGATGACGCTTGAAGAAGTCAGTTCGAAAATCGGACGCACCCGCGAACGCGTCCGCCAGATTCAGCGGAACGCCATGGACAAGCTCCGCGGACTGCTCTCCGGCGAAGAACGCTGCGCCATGGAAGCGTAAGTCAGAGCTTCTGCGCGATCACGGAAACACCGTCGGGGATCACGGCGATGCGGGCCTTTTCCCCGGCGATTTTCCGGGCTTCGGACAGCGCTTCGCCCAGGGTCGACGACGCCTTCAGGTGCATGTCCGTGAGAATCTTGTGCGGACACTCCCGCGTGACCAGGATCACGGTATATCTTGCAAGGATCCGGGCGAAGATCTGGAACTGCCACTGGTCCGCTTCCGTGCGGTTCCGCGGCACGGAGGCGATCCGGTCGAGCAGCGCCTGCGGGCTTTCCGCCTGTGAAAGATTCCGGTAGAACGAATCCCCGCCCACGCCGTCGCTGCAGGAGGAAACCATCACGATCACGCCGCCGGGACGGCAGACCGCCTCCGCGGCCGTCATGCCCTTGACCGACTGGTAGACGTTCTGGTCGAGAGGGTAGCCGCCGTTGCTCGTGACCACGATCTCCGACTCCGGGACGCGGATTCCGCAGAATGAACGCAGAAATTCGCATCCGGCCTCGTGCGCCTTGCGGGAATCCCCCGCGAACGCCTTCACGATCCGCTTTTCACCGTCGAGGACCACGTTCACGATGAACGCCAGACGCACCCGTTCGGCCGCATAGAGCATGTCCCGGTGGATCGGGTTGTTTTCCAGAATTCCCGTCCGCGAGAACGGGCTCTGAATGAATTCGGAGCAATGGTTCGCAAACACGGTCTGCCTGGACGCGATTCCGGGGAGCACGCTCTTGCGTCCGCCGGAAAACCCGGCGAAGAAATGCGGTTCGATGAACCCTTCCGCAACCAGCAGTTCCGTTTCGGCCGCGAGCTTGTTCACGATCAGTTCGCCGCCGGAGGGAAGCGTTCCCAGCCGGATCAGTTTCGAGGGGTCGGAACCGTCGTGCACGACGATATTCTCATGTTCAAAGATTTCGGAACCGAGCTTCGATTCGAGCTCTGCGTCCGTGCTGGAACGGTGGAAGCCCGTCGCGACCAGGATCGTGATGTCGATTCCCGGGGAGCCGCGGCGCAGACGCCGCAGGATTTCCGGCATGATGATGCGGCTCGGCACCGGCCGCGTATGGTCGCTCGTGATGACGACGGCATTGCGTTTTCCGCGCGCCAGTTCCTCCAGCGGAACGGAACCGATCGGAGAATCCATGGCCCGGACAACTTCGGACTCCGGGTCGGCGGCCGCCTTCGGGAGAGCAGAACTGTAAATCCCGTTCAGAAGTTCCGCAGGCACATGCGCCGTCATGTGCGCATGGCCGTACGGCAGAGAAATTTCAACCGTTCCGGACGCGTTCCCCTTTTCCTTCTTCATGTTTCACAGCTCCAGTCTGATTTGATGTCCGATTCAGCAGAAGTGCCAGCGCAACCGCCGCGATTCCGGCGGAAAGTTTCGCCGTCAGCACGGGAAGAATGAGCTTCGGCGCAACCGCTGCACAGAATCCGAGATGATCGCCGAGTACATAAGACCCCGACGTGATGAATGCAAAATTCACGAGTTTTCCCTTCGGATCCATGTCCTTGATGATCCCCAGGGTCGGAAGTGCGTTGGCCAGACTCGTCACAAGCCCGACCGCGGAATATTCGTTGATTCCGATCAGCTTTCCGGCCTTCAGAAACACTCCGCGGAAACACCGCGACACAATCGCGACAAGGACATACGCGCCAGGAAGGATCAGGATCACGGAACAGACCGTCTGCATTCCGGACTGGATGGAATCGAGGTAAGGCGCAGTCGGAATTCCAAAGAGATATGCGGCAGAGGCCGCCGCCGCGCCGAGCACGGCCAGCAGCGTCATGAACCTTCCGAACGCAAGAAACGCCTTCATGAGCTTTTCCGGAATCAGGCTCAGAAGCAGCGCAATCAGCGCCGAGGCGATCAGCACCGGAATCATCTGGACCAGCAGGAAGGCGAACGGATACCCCGCCATCAGCCCGCCGCAGAACCCGCCCACAGGCACCGTGATGAATCCGTAAAGGAACCCCTTCGCCAGATACGGATGATCCGCCTTCGCCGTCATTTCCAGCGAAACGGGGATGCTGGAAACGATATTGACTCCGAGAATCGAACCGAGGATCAGCCCGCTGAAATCGCCGGCCATTCCGTTGGAACCGGAAAGCTCGTGCGCCAGCGGAAATCCGCCCATGTCGCATGCCAGGACCATGCCGGCGAACATCCCCGGGTCCGCGCCGAAAAACCGCAGAACAGGGGCCGCCGCCGGATACAGGAATTTCCCGATCAGCGGAACCAGCACCAGAATGCCGCCCATCATGATGAACATGATCGGGAATGCAGCAAGTCCTTCCTCGAAACGTCTGCCCAGCCCCCATTTGTTTTTGCGGAACCAGTCGACGGCCCCGATCACGAGGGACACGGCGATCAGGTCCAGAATCAGCTGGCTTGCCGTCAGATGTTTGAGCAGAAGTTCATTCATTGCGCAGGGAAAATCCTCATGAGGAAAACAATTCCGGTTATTGTACAGCATTCCGGCGAAAATACAAACGGATCTTGCGGTATTTTCCAAAAAATCCGGCCTTCCGGATCAATTTTTCCCCCGCGAAGTTGAAAATGCGGAAGGAAATGCTATCTTACCGGATTCAACAGAAAGAGTTTCATGAACAGCAGCGCCCCGGATTCTCCAACGCCTTCTCCTTTTGCCGGACGGCAGATCGTCCTGGTTTCCTTCGTCTCCGCCTTTGCTCTTCTGCTGGCGGCATCCTTCATGGATGCAAGTCCGCACGACACGGCAGGCGCCATGTTTTCCGTTCTCTGCCGGATCTGGTGGGCTGTTCCCGCCGCAGTGCTGTTTTTCTCCGTTCCGGACCGGCGTTCCCGTGCGGTCCAGGTGACGGAATTCGTCCTGTGGACTGTCATCCTTTCCGGACTCGTGAACTTCAGGATCAGTGTGCTCAGTGAATCCTATTTCAACCGTCCGCGCTTTGCCTTCATTCTCTTTGCGGGAATCTGCG
>CAZHPP010000322.1:0-5173 GCA_964534535.1 uncultured Victivallales bacterium
ATGTACATTATGAGTCATTATTCAAAAGGACTGAAAGCGAACGAATATGAAGAACAGAATTTCTATGAGAAAAATCCAGCCGGCCATTCCCTGGCCGAAGCTCAGGGAAGACGGCTCTTTCGGCGGGGAACCGATCGTTCTGGATTCGAGAAAGACACTGCTTCGTGACCGGGGCGCACGCTGGACCGGGAAAGACTTTTTCTCCGCCTCCGTGAACGGCGGCTGGAACGATTCCGGATTCGTCCTCGAATGCCGCGTCACGGACGATGATGTGTTCAACGACCGCATTCCGCCCCTGCTCTGGGAACAGGACTGCGTAGAAGTGTTCATTGCGGCTCCCGCAGGCCGCGTCTTCGGTTCCGGGAAAAACCGCTTCGAACGCATTCAGATCCTCATCGGGCCGCCGGACAAATCCGGGAAAAACGATTCCTACCTCTTCATCTGCAACGGAAGCGCCCCCGATTTCCGCTATGAAGTCAGCGGAAAGCTGACGGACGGCGGATACTCCGTCCGGCTCGAAATTCCATGGGAAAGCTTCGGGGACTATGACCCGCGGAAGGAAAAGTTTTTCCGGATGCAGTTGAGCTGCGACGATTACAACCGCGCCGACGGCAAAACACTGTATCCGCGCGCCATGACATTCCGCGGAGCGGGCCGCCTTTCCGAATCTTCCGTCTCCTATCTTCTGTTCCGGCTCAGCACATCGGGGGACGTTTTTCCTCGCTCGCTCGAACTGGAATGGACTCCGGACATTCCGCGAATCATGGATTCCGGACGTCTTGAAATCGCATTGAATCTTCCGGATTTTCTGGATTCCGCCGAACTTTCCCTGAGAGATTCCGCCGGAAGCGAAATTCTCCGCGTCCGGAGCAATCCCGGCGACAAGATTCTTTGTGCGGACGGACTTTCCGGGCTCCGCTGCGATCCGCTCACCGTCTTTCTGACCGGATTCCGGAACGGCGTTCCCGCCGGCTCTGTTTCCGCGGAATGCCTCCCGATCGCCGGATACGCCGCAAAGTTCGACTGGAAGACCGCCCCGCCCTGGAAGCTCGCATGGCAGTCCTCGATCGTTTCGACGGTTGAATTTCTGAAACTCACCATGGCGAAGGATTCCATGAATGCAGGACTCCGCGGCAGTGCCGCCATGGAGCTGGCCTGCCGGTCCGCCGTGCTCAACGGAAGACCTCTTCCCAGGAACGCGCCGCCTCAGTACAGGTTTCTGAATCTGGCTCGCGGATTCGCCGCCCAGCTCAACGTTTCATACAGCCGCTCCGGCAATGAACCGAACTTCATCGCCGTCTCCCTGCCATGGGGAAACATCCCCTGCGTCAACGCGGAAATCCGCTTCTTCCGCTCGCCCGAAGAGGCCGAACGTTACCTCATCTCCGAGACGGAGATCTTCGCTTCCTTTGCCCCGCCGCAGATTCCGGGCGCGGACGACGTGTTCGCCGGACGCGGCCATCTGCTCGGTGACGCCCTGATCGACGACCTCCAGACGGACCGCCTGCTTTCGCTCTGCTCGCCGCTGTTCCCGAACAAGGCGCTCCGGTTCGTGCCGCAGGACGCCTTTGAAATGCCCGTCGATTCCGTCTGCGTGATGAACGATTCTCCCGAATCCATGCGGAAGACACTCCTTGATTTCGCAAAGAAGCACGGACTCCCCGAAATTTCATTTCAGGAGTACGGGAAATACCGTCTGACCGCGGTTGCCGGAACGCCACCGAAGAATCTCTTCTTCAGTTTCTGGCATTCGCGGAACGGCGTTCCGAACGATTTCCTCGTGGTGCGGAAGGACTCCACTGTCCTGATGTGCGGATACGACAACCGCGAACTCGGGCTCAAGTTCATGAACTTCCTGCTGGCCGGGAAGCCGGTCACGCGGAAATTCGCGGCGGAATGCGCCCGGCTCAGGGCTTCCGTCATGGCGAAGCCTTCGCCGGAGGATTTCGAGGCCGCAAAGGGGCTCCGCACCGGAGACGTCCACACGCACACGATCTTTTCGGACGGCCAGTCTACGCCGGCCGGGCTCCTTGCGAACCTGCCGATCGCGGGACTCGATTTTCTGGTGCTCACGGACCATCACCGGGTCGAAGGCGCCTTCAGGCTCCGGGAAAACATGCGGAAGCACGGGCTCGGACTGAACCTCGTCACGGGCGAGGAGATCACGATGGCGCCCAAATACCATATCAACCTCTATCCGCTGGAGGAATTCGTCAATCCGAACACGACGTGGCCCGCAATTCATGCTTATGCGAAGGCGCACGGCACCGTGACCCAGTTCGACCACCCGATGACCTATGGCACGAATTTTTCCGCCCTCTGGTACGGCGACTTCATGCAGGCCGGATTCGACGCGGTCGAGCGCAGAATTGAATTTCTGGAACAGTGGCGGAAATCCGGGAAACGGGTTCCCGCGATCGTCGGAAGCACGGATACGCACAAGGGAATCTTCGGGTATTTCAACTGCACCGCGGTTCTTGCGCCGGAATTTTCCGGAAAGACGCTCGCCGAAGCCGTGAAAGCGAACCGGTGCGCCATGATCGACCCGTTCCTGCCGCGTCCGGCATACGGAAGCGAAGCCGTGGAACGCGCCGTGGCGGCGGCCCTGCTCGACCCGGAAAATCCGGAGCGTTTCGGGGAACGTCTGAAGAAGGCGTTTGCGGATTTCAGTCCTGCCGGATTCATCCACGACTCCGAAATCTCGACGGGACTGCCCTCCTGCTTTGAAATCATCGACCAGAAATATCTTAAATTGGAACCGGAATCAACCCTTACACAGGCAGACAAATGATCAACTGCAGCAAAGAAATCGAACACGACCGCGCGGCCGCATTCATCGCAAAGACGGCGGCGGAAATTTCCGAATCCTACGGCACCGGAATCGGAATCAACCACCGTCACGGAAGCAACCTGCCCCGCGAATCGGAAATCCTCGGAATCCTCGCCAAACTCCAGGAACTTGTGTTCCCGGGGTTCGGCGAACAGGAGGCGCATTCCCTCGCCACGCTGAAATTCTCCGCGGGCGAAATCGTCGCTTCCGTCTACATCGAGCTCACGGACGCCATCCGCAGAGCCTACCGCCACGTCTGCGAGCTCGACAAACCCTGCGCCGGATGCGACTGCACCGACCTTTCCATCAAGGCTACGGAGCATCTGCTTTCCTCCATCCCGCAGATCCGCAGGATCATGATGAAGGACGTCCAGGCCGCCTACGACGGCGACCCCGCGGCCAAGCCGCTCGACGAAATCATTCTCAGCTATCCGTGCATCAAGGCGATCGTGATCAACCGTCTGGCGCATATCCTCTACATGGAGGGAATTCCGCTGATTCCGCGCATGATGGGCGAATACGCCCACCGCATCACGGCCATCGACATCCACCCGGGCGCCACGCTCGGCGAAGGCATGTTCATCGACCACGGAACCGGCGTCGTGATCGGCGAAACCGCCACGATCGGCTCCAACGTCAAGATTTATCAGGGCGTCACGCTCGGCGCGCTCTCCTTCCCCAAGGACGGTGAAGGCAAGATCATCAAGGGCGCGAAACGCCATCCCACGATCGAAAACGACGTCACGATCTACGCGGGCGCCACGATTCTGGGCGACGTCGTGATCGGCGAAGGCTCCGTCATCGGCGGAAACGTCTGGCTCACGGAAAGCGTCCCGCCGCACACGAAAATCACGATCGCGGCTCCGGAGCTCACCATCAACCGCAAGCACCGCTGATTTTCCCCCGATAAAGCAGGAGCGTCCCGCCGGCATCGCATGGAGTGAACCGGCGGTCTTTCCGCGCACGGATTTGCAAATGAACGGTCCGCAGGTTGCATTTTCCGCGAGCCGTGCTACAATACTTCATTCCAAGAATCCAGTCCGAAAGGAAACACATCATGAAACGACTCCTCATCATCGTCATGTTCGCCTTCACGCTTGCCGCGCTCCAGGCCCTTCCGCCCGACGACGCGTTCGCAAAACAGAACTGGAAAGAAGCGCTCGAAGGCTATGAAAAACTTCTGGAAACCTGTCCGGCGGATTCCCCCGACGCCGCGAAATATCTCATCAATGCGGCAAATTCCGCATTTTCTCTCGGCAAATATGAAGAAAGCGAAAAAATTCTCCAGCTCATCGAATCAAGATTTGCCGGAAATCTGACCGTCCTCGGCGCAATCGATGACATTCCCTTCTACCACAACGGATCCATGCTCGACGGAAAGTTCATCCGGGGCGATGCGCGCGGGAACGTGGGAAAATATTACAACTGCCTCGCCCGGGACCGCGTCCGGAAGCTCCGGCTTCTGCTGAACGCCGAACCGCGCGCAGCCTCCGCGGAAAAGCAGATCAGGAAGGATTTCTATTCCGCGCTCTGTTCCGTTCTCCGCACGGAAACCTGGGGAAACCAGGCATGGCGGCTCATGAACCTGACCGACCTTTCAAAACTCCCCGATTACAGTTCCGGAGACGATTTTTCGACTTCATGGCCGTCCGTCGATGAAAAGGGCGAACCCGTTTTCCACCGTCTGCCCGCCGATTTCTCCTCGGCCAAGACCGACGGCGAGCGTCTGAGGCTGGCCGCAAAGAAGGTCAGGGAGGCGGGCGGCAGAGACCTGTTTGCTGCTTTCATAAGGGAACAGTTCGACGTCAGCGCCCTCGACTGGCACACGGCCCGCGAACTCCGTTCGACCGAGGCCGGGCGCATGGCGCTGCGGAATCTCGGCGAGGATGAAACGATCGCGCGTCTGGCCAATGGGCTCCGCCGCTTCAGACTTCCGGCCGACCTGAATTATTTCCGCATTTTCCGCGAAGAAAAGCGCTGGGACGACCTTGCCGGGCTCTGCATCGCCCGTCTGCAGTATGACAAGGCGGCAGACTGTCTGCGGAAGGAACTGGAGGCCAATCCGGGAAATGCGAAAGAGATCCGGGAAATGCTTTCCCAGATCACCGGGAACTGGATCGCGGTTCAGCCGTGGAAGATCCAGCCCGCCGGAACGGAACCGCTTCTTTCCGTCCTTTCCCGCAACACGGAACGGCTCGAATATTCCGTCCGCAAAGTCGACGAAGCGGAAGTCATGCGGATTTTTCTCGAACGGCTCAATACGCCGCAGGAACGGAAGAACAACATCAGCTCGCCCTATCAGCTTTCGGACGTCTGGGTAACCGATCCGTGGAAGAAATGCCT
>CAZHPP010000323.1:0-5170 GCA_964534535.1 uncultured Victivallales bacterium
AAACTTCCCGGCGCTTCTCTCCCCTGGCCTTGCATTTGACATTGGGGTTGCCAAGATAACGTGCATAATCAAATTTGCTTTCCGGTTTCCCATCGTATTCCAGCAACTCCGACCCGTCGCCGGTCCAAAGCATGACGCGCACGTTTTCTCCATTTTCCCAAAGCTGTTCCCACTGATGGAAAATCTGTGCGGCTTTTGCGGCCATTCCGGATTTCCCCGGATTGACACAGAATGGTTTCAGCGAAACTTCCAAAGTAATGGTTTTCATTCGGATATTCCTTCCTGGCTCTGTTCTGCAGTGAAAAACGGGAAACGATCTTTTTCCCAAGTTGAATATTGGCAAACGGTGTCCTACTGCTGCCCGATGATCTCATTCTCAATTCCAAAACTTTCCGCTATTTTTTTTAATGTGCCGGCATGATGGCCAATCCCGAGCGCAAAATGATGTGTCGGGCCGGCCATGCACCAGCGCCGAAGGAAAGTTCTCACATCCGGTTTGAAACGGCCGTGGGTATTGGTATTTCCTGTGGGCGGAATTGGCCCGGGTACGGATTCACCCTCCGCGATTACGAATTTAAATCTTCCGGAAGCGCTGATTCCAATACTCAGCATGGTAATGGGACCGGTCTTGATGTTGAATTCGACACTGGCTCCACTGCCCGGTTTTCCGTGATATTTTTTCAGACTGCGCAGAACCGGTTTTCTGTCTGCAATGTTCAGATGGTGCGGACCGTCGTGACCGACCAGAACGGTATCGTTTCCGAAGTCGATAGGATGAAATTCCGCAAAGCTTCCGCCCGCGCCGAGGCGATCCATGATCATCATGGCGACGCATGTCTTGATGTCAAATTCACCGCACATCGGGAATCCGGCACTCGTCAAAAGGGAGTTTCCCACAATGAGGTTCGTTACAAGTTTTCGCATTTCCGAACCGACTGTAGATTCGTAATAATACGCGAATCCATCAAGCGACTTTTGTTGGATGAAGCGTTCAAGAGCAACTGCAACGCGCGCTGCCGTGCAGAGGTCGGTTTCCGTCAGACGTTCCGTAACAGGATCTGAAACGGGAACAGGCGTATCAAAGAAGTCCAGAATACGCTTCTTCATTGCGCATTCCTCCGGAGAATTTTCGGGAAGAGAGGAGTATTCCCGGAAGATATCCTCCGGTTCACATTGGACAACGTGTGCGCCGAAGGCCGCTGTGACCGCGGAGGGATCCGTCTGCATGTCAAGCATGGATTCCAGAACGTGTCCCATCAGACCGATTCTGGCGGTGGAAAGATCATGGCGTGCAAATGCAATCCGGCACCATTCATCAATCTGTGCATCCGCCCGGGGATCGTCCTCCGGACGCCCGATGATGATGTCCGAAACCGGATGTCCCATGCGGATTGCAACTCCGGTAAATTCCGGGATCGCGCAAAGATCGTCGTTGCAAAGCTGCATAAAGGTCGTGCCATGTTTGCAGTCCATAGCCCGAAGCGGCTGAAGCGCGACCAGCACGATCGGGCAGGAAACTGCCCGCGCGATCATTCCAAACGTCGAACTTGTGGCATAGGTCGCCATGTGGACAAACAGAACATCCGGATTCGCTGCGAGAATCCGGGGCAGGATTTCTGCAGCTTTCCTTGCGTTGTCGACCATTCCGAACTCCGAGACTTTCAGGCCATTTCCTTCAAGATGTTTCCGAAACTGTTCCGATTTTTTAGCCATGACGTCAAGCAGACCGGGGAACTGGTTCCAGTATGTATCCAGTCCAACCGAAAACACGGCTGCATTCGCGGAAAGTTTTTTCCAGCGTTCTATCTTCATATTCCGGTGCCCTTATTTTGTTTACTGGGTAATTTATATGCTAAACCGGATTTCTGCGAGGACTGGATTTCAGAACGATCTTGATCAGATAAAAATATTGATTCAGTCCCCTTTTCTAAATTTTAATGGAGTTATTCCATATCTTTTCCGGAAGGCTCTGTGAAAATATGATAGATCCCGGAATCCGCATTCCCTGCATACTTCATCCACAGACAGGGAAGATGAGCGGAGAAAATTTCTCGCAGCATCAAGGCGATATTTGACACGCATTCTTGAAATCGGAATTCCGTATTTCTTTTTGAAGACTGCACAGAGACGGGTTGGCGTAATACTGAAGAATGCAGCAAGGGACGAAGTTGATGTCTCCGAACATGGATTTGTTTTCAGAAGTCGATTGATATATTCCGCCATGTTGTCCGAAGCAGCTTTGCCATGGTAGGTCTTTCCTGCGGACCGCTGCATCAGAATCAGCAGCATGGTGAGCCCGCATGCAAGATATTGGCTGCCGTTGACCTGCTGACTTCCGTATTCAGCCGCCAGTTCCAGCACTTTCCTCCCGATTTCCCGGGTACCTTTCTGCACATAAATTGCAACACTCCCGCACGCATCGAAGGAATCGGAAAAAATAGTAAAAAAATTATAGTTGTCTTTCAGCGTTTCCAGTTCCCTGCGGATAAAATTCAAACTGAAGAGAATGTTGTAAAGTTCCAACGCACTGGTATCCATGGAATATGTCGTGACAGCATTCGGATGAACCAGGTAAATCGACCCCGGAACAATTGCATAATCGCGGTCGTTGATAAGGACTCTGCCGGAACCTTTGATGATAACTGTTATTTTCCAGAATTCCCGCTGAAAACGGACAGAAGGATTGAATTCGCTGGAATTGTTTGTAACCCGTTGGATTGCAAACTCCATTCCGTCTGGAAAAAACATCTTGGCTTTATAGCGTTTCATTCCCTTGTTCCTGTCATTCTGACTGGATGAAATATAACGTGTTTTACCGGAACTGCAAATGAGGATGTTCAAATTCCCGTTGGGAAAAGCGATTCCCTTTCTCTTTGTCCTCCGCTATTGGATTCCCACTTTAAGATGATGCGGGCCCAGCATATTCTGGATTGAGCTTGTCTGTTCGATTTTTATTCCATTTCCCCCAGGATGAAGCACCCCGTTCAGAGAACGCTCCAGCGTTTGCCACAACAATGGGGAAAGTTCACTGCCGTTGATGTAAATTCTTGCAGTAGTCGCCAGATGACAGCCGACAAAAACTCAGTCGGTCGCTGACCAGGCAATCATCATGGATCGCTGTTGCCATGGAAGTTTTTGAATTCTGCACCGGAAAACGTTCCGGGATCAGAAAGTGAACTTTTCCGGCGGTTTTTACATAATGACCCATTGGAAAAAGAGATCATTCTACTATAGTTAAATAAATGAAAGGCATTGACACTGATTCTTCGACAGAAATCGTGCCAGTCCCGGGAAGAAGGCTGATACACGGGAAGCCGAAATATCTGGGAAAATGCTTCAGTATGCGATTGAATGGAGGTTCTTTGTTCCGTGTTACCTTAAGTTCCCATTCATCCGTAGTGGATTTGAAACGTGTCAAGCAGGCTCTGAATGTGATAAGCGCTGTACAGTTGTCATTCAAAATGGCTTGGGCTGTCTGGGGGAAAGCGTACGACACGGAATATCTGAATCCCTCACGGAATGATATGACGTCTTATGAATATGAAAAAATAATTCAGGGCATGTGCATTATGAAAACTCTCCGGAATTAGGAACCGAACTTTTCCCGACGGTTTTACATAATGCACCTTTGAATAGGGGGGGTATCACAAAATCATACTATGAATATTATCTCGGACAGACATTTTTACACTCATTTATTTCAAATCATAGGAGGCAGCCATGGATCAAAACCAGTATCCCGTCATCGAAAAAATCTCTCAGCTCACAGAACGCTATCAAACGAAATTCGGAAGGGTCGCAATCGGCCTCTTCCGTTTCCCGAAAATCAATGCCAAAGAATTCTCGTCCTTTCAGGACTCCCTCCAGACTACACTCCGGCGCAAAGAACTACTCCCCGGTTACGTCTGGCTCATCGACCCGTATCAGAACTGCTATCTGCTCGTCCTCTTCGTCCAGGGCTACTTCCGCGACAATCTGGATGACCTTGAACCGATCATCACCCGTCTCTGGAAACGGCACTCTTTCCTCAATTACTTTCTTCTCTCGTTCGTCATCCTCGCGCAGGACACTCTTTTCGACGTCGGAAGCTGGTTTGCACAATTCTCCCGGATTCCTCAGTGTCTGACCGAACCCGAACAATCTTTGCCGTACGCAGGCCATGTCCGAACCTTTGGAAGCTCGCAAATGTTCTGAGCTGATTGTCCCATTACAACAGAAAAAAATCTACCATAAGACGAAAGGCCTGACTGCAGCCAATATCTTCGGTAAAATAAGCTCCTCATCAGCCCCATATCGAAGCTCTGTAAGATAAAGTCTCAGGCTTTTCCCAGGAGGTTGCTGCGTGGTCGGTAATAATGCCACAGATCAGCCGGAGAAATTCCCCAACAGTTTGCAGTTTCGAACGGGACTTCCGCATCGGCCAGCCAGCACGCCGTCTCCTTCTGCACCGGCTCCTGATAATACAGGTACCAGAAAAGCGAATTGCCCCAGGGATCGCGCCAATGCCGGAGCAGATCGGGATTTTCCTGGTTTACCGCTTTCAGTATCGGCACCGGATCCTTCCATGTCTCCAACGCCGAAATGATCCCCTGAATGCATTCTTCCGGTGATATCTTTCCCAAAAAGCATGCGGCAGTCTGAGACTTCTGCAAATCAAGCGCCCGTTGAAGGACCTCAACTGGATTAACGCGGCACATGATGCTTTGAAACAAAACCTGCTGCGGCTGATCATCCGCCAGTGCCTGTTCCAGCTGCGGGTACGGGAATGGCTGTGTCTTATTGGAATTTACCCCGGAAAACCTGGCAAGCAACTCCCGCAAACGCTTGTCCGGAGCGGTTCGGAAAAATGGCAGCAGCTCTGTCCTTCCGACCAGATATAGGCAAACGTCACACGGCAACAAGCGTGGATGCCGGAATCCGATATTGGCATAAAGCCATAGCCACTGGTCGCGGGTTGGAGAAGGCCGCCGAAGCGCAATGATTTCGGCGACATCCTTGAATCGCTTCAAGTTTTCTTCCCATTCCGGATCGAATTTCGGATGGCGACGGATCAATTCAAAACAGAGGATGCGTTCGTCGTCCGAAGCCTCCTCCGGGAAGAGCAATCCGTCTAAGCTGACAAGACTGCCAAAATGGCACTGACTTGGAAAGAGAGTTCAGTTATTATGCC
>CAZHPP010000324.1:0-5104 GCA_964534535.1 uncultured Victivallales bacterium
ATTCCAAAGATGAGAACCGGAGCTGTTTGACACGCCGATGTCCATTTTCTGCGGATGACAGGATCACGGGCTTGACAAAAATGTTTCATCATGCTATATTGCTTCCATAATAACAAAATCGAGGTGAATCCGCAAAAGCAATTTCATGTGAGATATTTTTTTGGAATTGTATTGGTATCTTCAAGCGATGAATGCATAAGAAAGCGCAAAAAACAGTGGATCCCTTTCGCTTGTCAGATACATCTGGTTGAACAGATGTATTGTGTGTTACTGCAGAATTCAGGCATTGGTGTGTTTCTCATGCAGGCAGGATGAAAAACGTTTTTCGTATGTTGAAGAACGCTGTTTCTCTATGAAGATATTAAGCTTTGCACGATAGAACTGGAGAAATGCAGAACCTGGCACAATGGAGGATGTGTCCAGAATGGAGCCGAATGGAAGATGAGGATGAAAATATTTTGTTCTTTGCCGGGAGTATTACGGCAAAAAATGATGTCATCTCCATCATCCACCTGTTGCGGAAATGGTCAGATCTGTAAAATTAAAATGGACTGCATGACGCAGTGTAAGTAACAACATAAAATGAAAGGTCGGGAAAAATGAAATTGGGGTCTCGATTCACTGTCGGAGCAATGGCACTGACCGCGGCAATGTTTGCAGCGGGCTGTGCGTCGGAAACACCGGAACTGTACACGATCAAGCTGAACAATTTTCTCAAGGAAGCCCAGGGCCAGGAAACGCATGAAAAGCAGCCCGAAAAGTATGTTCTTCCGAATGTGCTTCTGGAAAACAGCAAGGTGATGTATATCCAGACAGGTTCAGCGGTCACGGATGCCATCAAACTGCGCTTCGGAGACTCTGACGTTCTGCTCGTGACGCAGAGCGCTCTGGATACGCACAACACGAAAGCATGGAACAGTCTGAAGAACGCGGACAACGCGGATGATACCAATGCCAAGAAGAACGCGGAAAATGCATCCAAGGAACTGAAGGAAACCATTGTCAAGGCTTACGACAAACTGAAAACGACCTCCAAAAAGACTCCGGATGAAATTTTTGACACTGTTGTCGGACTGCAGGCTCAGGAAGATTTCATCGCTTTCAAGCACAATATCAAGAATGCAAAGACGCAGGCTGACAAGAAAGTTCTGGACGAACAACTCAAAAAGCAGAAAAGCTGGCTTGAGCGCGGCGCCAAGAACGTAACCCGCGTGTATGCCGAACAGAAGATAAAGCAGGCCGCTGCCGAAGCAAAACTCAAGGCTGCCAAGGATGAAGCCGATGCCGCGAACCACAAGGTAGCCCTTGTAGTCAAGTACTGGACGGCGAAAACCTCCGCGATGGCCGCTCAAGCCGCTGCCCAAAAGGCCGGTAATCCGTTTGTCCAGAAAGCCAGCGAGATTGCCATAAACCAGGCCCAGGCGATCATGGATTCCACGGCTAAGGAATGGCCCGAAGTCAAGAACGTTTTCGCAATTCCCAATATGAATGATCCGCTGCAGGCCGTCGACGTCATCAAGAAGGAACTGACGCCTTACACTTATTCCATCAAGGTCGCCAATGACCGCTTTGTCTACGTCAACAAGGCACTCCCCTGGTGGTATGACAGCTATCAGGCCCTCAAGGAAGCATCCGGAGATTAACAGAAACTATGCTCAGGAAGAGACCGGAACGTTCGGTCTCTTCCTGACGGGAAAACTATGAAATGAAAAAATTTTTCCTGTTTGTTGTCGGGGGCATCACAGCAGTAATGTTCTGTGCATGTTCTTCATTCGAACCGACTCAAAATCTTGAAGATGCGCTGTCTCATGTGGAAAGCGATATCGAATACCATGACCGCGCATATATGGAAAAACGGCCGCTGTATCTGCCGGTCGTAAACGATGTAAAGAAACTGGGCACTCTGAAATTCAATATTGCCGTCATGCAGGACGCAAGCTCCAGCAATACAAGTACGGACCATCTGACATCCGGCGAGATGAACAAATTCAAAAGCGAACTTGAAACCGCTGTCGCAGGCAGCAAACGTTTTCCTCTGGCCCAGATCAGATATGGCCTGGCCGATGCCGAACTGCGCAGGTCCGCAGTCAACGGGACTTCAAACACAAAGGAACTTGACGTCTCCGAAATGGACGAGGCCGAAGGCATCATCAATATCAGGCCTGTAATCTCATCGAGCGAATCTCTCATCAGTAAAGAGAAAACTCTGACCAGCACGTTCAAGCTGGACTGCAATCCTGTGTCCGCAAAGAACAATGCCCCTCTCGCGGAATTCCAGTCGTTCTCGATTGCGGTCCAGAGCCGCATTTACCAGAAGACGGACAAATTCGGACGCACTGTCGCCGGATTCCGCTTCAATTCCGATGAACAGCTGGAAGATTATCATCTCCGTCAGGGACGTGCCGCAATCGTGAAGTTCTTCGTCAAGATGTACAGTCTGTTCCCCGTCGGCGGAGCCGTGACCAACTTCGACAGCGAAGGCCACGCTCTCTTCAAGGCCAATCGTGCAACCGGTCTTCAGACCAACATGGAATTCATCATCTTCGCCGTCAAGAAGGGGGAGGCCGACACAATTCCGGTCCCGCTTTACAACGCCACGGCAATCACGGTCGGCCAGACCGGAAACTCCACTCTGCAGACATGGCGCAAATCAGAAAGCCCTCTGGCAAAAAAAATCATAGGAATGATCGAATCCGATTTCGGATCGGCAAAAGTCAGTTATGATTTCTATGCCTGCGCCGACGGTTTTGCACAGTGGCCTGATTTCATCGACCACATGAACACAAAGAGAAAATAATGTCTTCAACAACTGGCTCAATTTTTGCCGCGCTGTGTGCGACTGTTATCCTCGCCGGATGCAAATCCGGCGAGGATAAGCAAATAGCGGCAGCCGCACCCTCACCGGCGGCAGCGGCAACCGCATCGGCTGCGGCAGCCGCACCGGATCATAAGGCTGTCAATGTCAAGGGAAAGGTGTTTTCACCTGACGCCATGCTTGACAAGCTGAACAAGAACAAACAGTTTTTTGCAACCGGCTGGGACCCGTCCGCAGGGATCTGGATCATTACGGTACAGCAGGTCAGAATGGATAACGGGATGTCTGAAGCGGAAGCCATTGACATTGCCGCGATGCGGGCGAGGCACGAGATTGCCGCTTTCCTCGGAAGTTCCGTTTCCTCTCAGGAGAAAAAGATTGTGACGGAGAAGACCGTTGACGGCAAATCTGCAACGGAAGAATTTTTCAAGTCGGTCACCCGGATCAATGTAAAACAGTTCCTCCGCGGAACCGTCATCTTCCGACAGGAAGTCAAAGACGGTTCTCTTTATGCAGCTTTCTATGTCACGGGCAGAATCGTCGACTCTTCTGCGGAACTGGAGCAGCAGCTCCAGGCTGTTCCGCCGGGAACGGTTCAGGCCGTCGGCTTTGTGATAATCGCCAATGGCGAAATAGCAAGTGCAAGGCAGAAAGCCATCCAGATTGCGCTCAGAAGCGCTGTTGAACAGGTTCTCGGGACATCTGTGATCGCGCAGAGCAAGCTGATGGACAACGACAAGGCAAGATCGCGGGTCATATCGCAGACCGCAGGCAACATCAGACAATACAGAATCTTGAAAGAGATGCAGGCCGGAATCAACTATCAGGTTATCCTGAATGCAGAAGTCGATGAAAAAAGTCTGCTTGACAATTATGCGTCCATTGTGCGTTCCATGGGAAATCCCAGCTTCTTCGTCAATACAGCGGATCCGGACCTTTACACTGCATTTTCCGGTTTTCTCTCCGATCTCGGATTCAATGTCACTGCGGAACAGAGTGGTGCGCAATTCATCTTTGATGCCGACTGCAAATATCTTGAAGTCGAGGATCCCAACTACGGGAAGGGAATTCAGATAGACCTGGCACTGCGTCTGTTCAGCACCTCAGACAAGCGTCAGCTCTTCAGCATCGGGAACACGCCACGCCTGACCTCCACCTATTCCGGCACGTTTCACCAGATACGCGGAAGCGCCGCAAAGAAAGCATTCAGGCAGATGAAGAATCAGCTGCATGAGAAGCTCAACAAGGTTGTAATGGACTGGGTGCTCAACGGCCATGACGTGAAAGTAACTTTTCACGGCATTCCGGCTGACGCCTCCCTCGCAAAGACACTTGAAGATGCCGTCAGCAGCGTTCCCTGTGCCCAAATCCATGCCAGGACCCAAACTGGCGCTGATCTCAGCTTTACCTGTTCGTATGTAGGCCCGACAACGGATTTCGAATATTTTCTGCAGGAACGTCTCAGAAAATGCCTTCCGTCCGGGATGTCTCAGCCCAAAACGTCAAAAGTCCAGTTAAGCGATCTCGAATTCAATTTCTAACTGAAAGGGAAAGAAGACTATGAACAAGACAACGGTGTTCGGTGCAGTCCTCCTTGCGGGACTCTCTATCGGCGGTTTGGCCCAGCAGGAGCCGGGACAAGCCAAGGCGGCTCCTGCCGGGATGCCGCCCGAAGCGCAGGTGAACAATCAGAAGGCCATTGACGAAGAAAAAGATGTCAAGACCATGATGAACGAGTTCCTCGCTTCCAAAAAATGGACTGAGGGCGAAAACCTGAAGAACAATCAGGAAAAGTTCTACATTGCAACAGGCGTTGGCACAATCCAGGCGCCCAGATCTGACCGTTATTATGCCGCATCGCGCGTCGCCGCGTTCAACAAGGCGATGCTTGATGCAAAGAAAAATATGGTGGAATTCTTGAGACTGAGCATCAAGACCGAAACGGAAAAGATTTATTCGGAAGGCGAATTCCCTCCGCCCCCGAAGGCGGATGCGCAGAATCCGGACGAATCGTCGCTGAAGCAAAAGCTCATCACTCTCTGCCATGCAAAACTTGACAAGGCGCTTCGCGCCAACGGAGTAAATCCCGAAACAGCCACAAAGGAACAGATCGCTCAGGCCACGAAAAAAGAGCTGTCCTCCGAAAGTTATTCCAAACTGATCAGTTCCGCCGCCCAGTCATATATCTGCGGCATGCAGGTCAGCAATTCTTTTGAATATACCCCAGCCAACAGGAAAGGGCAGATCGGCGTCATCATGATCTGGAGTCCGAAACTCCAGAAGATGGCG
>CAZHPP010000325.1:0-5089 GCA_964534535.1 uncultured Victivallales bacterium
TCGCCGGTTAATGACAATGATTCGGAGAATTTACAGAAAAAACGTTACGTAGCCTCCGAAAAAATGGAATGATGCTTAAAGCGATCTGTGACAAATACCATGTTTCCGGACAATCAATTAGACGGTGGCTTATAAGGCAAACGTTATGTGGTTGGCTTTACCTCCTTGCGAGGAAAACCGATCATGGTTGACAAAAGCAAGTCATATGCAGGACGCTTTTCGGAAAAGCTACGCAAGGAGATTGTCGCCAGATATCGTGCAGGAGAATCCATTCCAGCGTTATGCAAAGAAATTCAGATCGGGCGCAGTACTCTCTACCGTTGGATTAGCCTGTTTACTGAATTTCGACGAAATGCTGGAGAGGAATTCACCTCCGCAGATGTTTTCCAACTCAGGGAGGAAAATCGTATGCTGCAAGAAGAAAATCAAGTCTTTAGGCATTGTATCTGCCATCCATCCGAGTCACTAACAGTAAAAATGACTGAAATGGAGAAATGGAAAGATCGATTTACCGTGCATGCTCTTTGCCGAGCAATGAATGTCAGCCGAGGAACTTTTTACAATTTCCTCTATCGGGCAAAGCCGAAAACACTTTACGAAAAGAATGATGAAATGCTGCGTCCACTCATTCGTTCAATTTTCGATGAAAGCAAAGAACGTTTCGGGGCGAACAAAATTCGAATCAAGTTAATTGAACAGAAAATACGAGCATCTTCTGCGCATATCAAACGACTCATGGCAGAAATGGGCCTGGTTTCCAAACAATCCCGCCTCCGCTGTTTTAACAGCACAAATCGAAAATATCAATATCGCCGGAACCGTGTTCAACAGAATTTCACGCAAAACGCCCCGAATCTTCTTTGGGTAAGCGATGTGACGTATGCCAGAGTTGATGACGATTTTTACGCAATCTGCGTCATCATAGACATCTTCTCCAGAAAAGTACTTGCCCATGCCATCTCAAAGAAAAATGATACCGACTTGGTTTTGTCGGCATTCAAAGCCGCTTTTATCTCCAGACAAGAACCTTCATCCCTGATGTTTCACAGCGATCAGGGGCTGCAATATACGGCTTACCATTTTCGGAAGTTTTTGCGCGATCACAATGTGAAGCAATCTTTTTCCAATCCCGGAACTCCATATGACAATGCCGTGGCAGAATCATTCTTCAGCATTATGAAGCGTGAAGAACTGTCGCACAACTATTATCATTCTTTTGGCGAGTTGGAAAATACGGTTTCCGAGTACATCACCTTTTTCAATCAGGCAAGACCTCATCACAAAATGGGAGATGTTTCTCCGGATGAGATTGAAAGACGTTATTTCGCGCGACATGAGTAAAAAACAAATTCAACCGTTGCGCTCAAGTGATTCCGACCGGAATGGACTGCAGGCAACACTCGCCATATTGGACGTTTTTATAGGGAATACCCTGATAGGCAACAAGGAAAAAAGGAACAACTTTATGGGACATTCTCACGAAAAACCCCATAAAGTTGTGTATATTACAAATGGCGGAGAGCTCGCTACCGAATCGCTAACCCGGTCTGAAAGCAAGGCTTGACGCCGCTGACCTCACGCAAAGCAAAATTACCTCTATTGTAACTTTCTCTGATAATCTACACTACCCACAGAAAATTACAAGCCCAACATGAAAATGAGTTCAAAAAAAGTTTTTCGAGCTTCACCCACTCGCGATTGCGAGTTAGTAAACGCCGAAAGTGGTACGACTTTCGGCTTATTCACGAACTTTCCCATCGAAAATTGCATTTTTGCAGAATTGTAACGGACTCTGATTTTACTTCACTCGACGTTTTATCCCGAGAGTTCGGAAAAATCACACGTCTCCGTGCCTATCTCATACGTTTTTTGAAACTAACGTCAATAACATTTGCTTTTCGTTTGTATTGCGGATAATACCGTGTATATTGATCCTTGATAGATCGTGATTTGCGTCGCCGAATCCATCTTTGACCCCTATCAGGTAAAGATAAACTTACGAACCGTATCGGGGGCCATGAAGATGAATCGGATCAATGCTTCCTCCACAGAACGACGGCGCATCCGCTTTATCGCGCCCGGATATCCGACGTTCAACATTTACTCCGCCATCGCCAAATACACCACGGCGCTGGGACCGGTTCTGCTCGCTACGGTCGTCAGTCGGAAAACCCGGTGGGACGTTGAAATCATCGACGAAAACAATTTTCATACACAAGCGGTCAAGACTCCCGACGGTTACCCCGATCACGCTTATTTGCAGGAGCGCTTCAAAGCAGACGTCGTTGTCCTTTACGGCGGACTTTCCAGTACGATTCCACGACTTCTTTTTCTGGCCGGATTCTACCGGCGACAAGGATGTGTCGTTCTGACCGGAGGACAACATTTTTACCCCGGGAACGTCGCCGAGGCCTTGGATGCCAACGTCGATTTCGTCAGTCTGGGAGAAGGCGAGAAAACCCTTTGCGAACTTCTCGACACTCTGGTCGAGGGCGGCGATTTTGTCGGAATTGATGGTATCGCATTCAAAAAGGACGGAAAAATCATCCTCACACGGGAACGGACTCCACTCTCGGTCGAAGAAATTCAACAACTGCCAGTTCCCGATTTCTCGCTCCTTCGCGGTGCGAAGATCTCCCTCTATCCGGTCAGTTGGATTCGCGGCTGCTGTATGAATTGCGAATTCTGCACTGTAAAGGGAAATGTCCGGTGTCCGCCGGCCGATTATCCCCTCACGCAAATCATTACACTGCATGAACGTTTCGGGGCGACGACCTTCTTTATCGTGGACGACCTTTTCGGTCAGAAGCGTGAATTCACGCTGGAATTTTGCGAAAAAATCGCCGCTTATCAGCAGCGTCTGCGCGTGAAGTTTCATTTCACCGTTCAGATCCGTCTGGACAAAGCCGGGGACGATGAACTTCTCCGTGCCATGCGCGACGCCGGAATTCAAGTTCTGGCAATCGGTTTTGAGTCGCCAATCGCCGAGGAGCTCAAGGCGATGAACAAGTGCCTGCGTCCCGAGGAGATGATCCGCAATACCGCGCGCTTTCACCAGGCGGGATTTCTGGTGCACGGCATGTTTATTTTCGGCTATCCGGCGATGCCCGGGATGAACTTTTCCATGTCCGCCGCCGAACGGGCCAAAGCCTATCGGAAATTTATCCGCAAGGCTGGGATCGACACCATCCAAATCCTGTTGCCGGTGCCGCTTCCCGGAACGGAACTGACCGCCAGACTTGAAAAAGATCACCGGATTTTTCCCCGCGAAGAGATTGGACTCGAGTATTATGACGGGAATTTCCAGCTCTTCGCCCCCGATGCTCCGCTGGATGCCTTTGAAATGCAGCGAACGGCGAAAAAGCTGATGCTTGGCTTTTACCGCTCGGACTCGGTGATTCGGATTTGCACATCGCTGTTTACGTTTCCCACGCTGGTTTTCCATCTGGGAAACCTCAAGCGGGGCGGGCGGACGTGGTTCCGCAACTGGCAGAACTCCATTTGGCGCTTCATCGGCTGGCGTCTGATTCGTCACTGGAACAATCGTCGGAATCTGGATCAATTCGCCGCGCGTCTGAAAAACGCGCAGAATCATTCCCGTCTTTCTCAGCAATAAAAACGGTATCGTATCCGTTCTCGCCGTTCGATTCAGCGCCTATGCGCACCCCGTCAAGGAGGCGGATAATTATGAAGATGCCGCAGTTCAATCACGATGAGATTTTTTCCGCGATATTGGAACAAATCTGCAAGAATAACAAGAATCGGAAACATTCCGACGACGGAGCCGAATCCAAGGCGGAACTTTTTTGCGTCGACCAGATGAAGCTTCTCGGTGCGCAACTGGCCGCGCGCCATCCTCTGAAGCCCCGCCCCCAGCTTGGCGGCCGCAGCAAACTCTTGACGCAACTTGCGCGCAACGAAGCTATTTTATTGGCCGCACGCCGGCAGTTGAGCGCTCCCATCGCATCCGACCGGCGACGGGTTCCGGCGGTGGACTGGTTGCTGGATAACTTCTATCTGCTCGAAGAAAACATTCATACGACCCGACGCCATTTCCCGGCAAGTTACCATTCCGAACTTCCGAGGTTGAGCGATGGCGAAAATTTTGATATTCCGCGTGTTTATGTGCTTTCCCATGAAACGATTGTTCACGGCGACGGGCGGCTTGACATGGAAAGTCTCAGCGCGCTGATCGTCTCCTATCAGGAAACGGCGCCGTTGGAACTCGGAGAGCTTTGGGCAATCCCGATCATGCTCCGGCTCGCGCTGATTGAAAACATCCGCCGGTTGACCGCCGCGCTGGCCGCCAACCGCATCGCCCGCGATCTCGCCGATGTATGGGCCGACCGTATGATGGCGGATCTCTCAACCAATCCATCCAACCTGATTCTCACCGTCGCCGACCTCGCGCGCTCCAATCCCCCGATGACCAGTTCTTTTGTGGCGACTCTCACGGGGCGGCTGCAAAGTCAGGACGCCGCGCTGTCGCTGCCCTTCACCTGGCTCGAACAATGGCTGGCTGCGGCTGGCGAGACCATCGATCTCTTGATTGCCGAGGACCTTCAGCAGCAGGCCGCCGATCAGGTTTCGATGGGCAACAGCATTGACGCACTGCGCAATCTCGACAAGGTCGACTGGCATCAATTCGTCGAGGACACCAGTCGGGTGGAAGCGGTACTGCGACGCGATCCGGCTGGGATTTACGCCGCGGCGGACTTTGAAACCCGCGACCGCTGCCGGCATGTCATTGAAAAGCTCGCTCACCTTTCGCCCCGGATTTCCGAGGAATCCATCGCCCGCGAAGTTCTGAAAATGGCAGAGACGGCCATGCAGCAGGACGAGCCGCTTTACGCGCGGCACGTCGGTTATTATCTGATTGACCGCGGGCGCGATGAACTGTGCCGCCAACTAAAAATCAGGAAGACGGGCGGTGAGATGCTCCGTTCGCTCTGTCGCCGGTTTGCATTTCCGCTTTATGGACTGGCGATTCTCGGAGTCATGACGCTTTGCGCGCTTTTCTTTCTCCTGAACGCATATGAAAGCAGGCTAAACGGCTGGGAACTGAGGCTGACAGGAGTTCTCGCGTGAG
>CAZHPP010000326.1:0-2138 GCA_964534535.1 uncultured Victivallales bacterium
CGCGGTGTTCGAAGCGTTCGCGAAGGAAAAGGGATTCTCATTCCAGCCGGTCTGTTTTTCTCTTGAGAAGGAACTCTCCCGCGCACTTCAGTCCGGCATGGTGGATGCGGCCGTCACGGGCAGCCAGAGACGGATCGGAAACGAATGGATTTACGAGCAGCTGAACCCGTATCCGTTTTATGTCATCATAAAGAAGGGGAACCCGCGTCTGCTGGAGGAACTGAACAATGCGCTGGTCTCGCTCTCCTCCGATTTTCCGGGCCTTCAGAGCGACCTGATCGAACGCTATTATTCCAGAATCGGAGGCGGAACGCACAAGATCCAGTTCACGGAATCTGAAAAGAAATTCATTGAAAAGGCGGCGGCCGAAAAGCGCAGGATTCGTGTGCTGGCGAATCCAGACCGCGCACCGTTCTCCTGTTTCGACTCCGGGAAGTTCCGGGGAATCATGGCCGGCGTGCTGGATCTCCTTTCCCGGCGCACCGGGCTGAATTTCGAAGTCGTGAACGTGAAGAACCGCGGCGAATACATCAGGACGCTGGAAACCGGGAAGACGGAGGTCGTTCTCGACCTGATCCACGACCATGATTATGCGGAACGCACCGGATACCTTCTGACAGAGCCCTACCTTTCCGCGGGCGCGGCCATGCTGAGCAGAAAATCGTTTTCCGGAAATCCGCGCACGACCGCCGTTCTCCTCGATTCCATGACGAAAGAGCTCGTCCGGAACATGAAGATTTCCGGGCGGCTGCTTCCCTGCTCCACGTCCGCCGAAGTGATTTCCGCGGTCAAAAGCGGCTCGGCCGATGTCGGCTGTCTGTTCGCCCGGACCGCGTCGGACGCCGTATTTGCCGACCGGAGCGGCAACCTTGCCGTTTCGATGCGGCCGGGAATCGTGGCCGAATTTTCCCTGGGAATTTCCGAACGCGCCGATCCGGAGCTGATTTCCGTTCTGCTCAAGTCGATCCGGGGTCTTTCGCCGGAAGAAATCCAGACCCTCGTGCTTTCCGGGGACATCCGTCCTCCGCGCGAAATCACCTTCCGTGAATGGCTGGCCGAACACCAGATTCTTTCCGTCTCCATCCTTGCTCTTCTTGCCGCGGTCTTCGGGACGGGGTTCTTCCTGATTCTCTTCATGCGGGGGAAACTCCGCTCCGCCTTCCGGCTGATGGAAACCGGAGGGAGAATGACCGCCTCGGCTCCGTTCCGGATGGAACTGCCGTCGCGCAGGGTCCTGGACGCCGGAAAATTTTCCGAATTCTGGCCCCTTCGCGACGGGATCGCCATGCCTGCGGAAGGATGGGTCGAACCGGAAGACGTTCCGGACATCAACCGCCAGTGGAACGATCTCGCCGCGGGAAAGACATCCTCCGTCATCTTTGACTTCCGCGTGCGCCGGAAGGATGGACTCCGCTATTTCCGCCTGAAGGCCTCGGCCGATTCCCGGTCCGGACGCCCTGCCCGCGTGACCGGAGTCCTGCAGGACATCACCGAAATTACGGCAAATCTCCTCAAACTGAAGGAAACGAACGAACTGTGGCACCGCTTCATCGACTCCACCTCGTTTATCGCCTTCATCAAGGACATGTCCGACGGCGGACGCTGCATCGTCTGCAACACCTCGTTTGCCAAAGCCTGCGAAAAAAAGGAAAGCGAGATCATCGGACGGACCGATTTCGAACTGTTCCAGCCCGAGCATGCGGAACTGTTCCGCCGGAACGACCTGGAGGCCATGAAGCATCCGGAGGGGATCGAATGCGAAGAACACCTGATTGACAGGACCGGACTTCCCCGCTGTTTCCGGGTCTCCAAACGCCCGTTCATCGGCATGGACGGCCGAAAGCTGATGCTCGGTTTTGCGATCGACATCACGGAGCTCCGCCATCTTTCCCAGTGCGAACAGGCCGGCAACGAGGCCCTTCTCCAGACCGCGGCCGAACATGACTTCGACAAGGTTCTGGACCTGATCGCAAAAGCCATTCTCGGCAATCTCATGGCCGACCGGATCATGCTTGCAAGATGCACCTCCGGCGGTTCCACTCAGCCGTTCCGGGAATGGCATTCGGAGGGAATTGCGCCCATTTCTCCTTATTTCGAGTCCCGTCCGGAACGCTGGAGTCCGTTCTCCGCATTCTGGG
>CAZHPP010000326.1:2162-5080 GCA_964534535.1 uncultured Victivallales bacterium
CCAGCTTTATTCCGATGTCCGCAGCGTTGAATTCTTTCAGCGGATGTCTGTCGTTCCCGGTTACAGGACGCGCTCCGTGCTGATCGCCCCGGTCATCGTGCGCGGGGCGCGCTGGGGCAGCCTCGTCATCGACTACGAGCGGATCCGCAGGGAATTTTCCGATTTCGACCGCCAGCTCATGAACTCCATGACGAACATCATCGCGCTGGCAGTCATCCGGCATCTCCTCAACGAGGAAATCCGGAAATCCGAATTCGAAAAGACCATCATCCTGAACAACATCCGCATTCCGCTCTGGCTGTTCGACGGCACGGGGAAACTGCTCCGGGCAAACAGCGAAGTCGGCAAACTCACCGGCATTCCGGCGGAACGGCTCACCACGGAAGTGAACCGCGAACTGGTCTGCAGCCATCTCCCGGAAGGGGTCGAATCTCCCGCGCTGGAGACCGTCCGCACGGGAAAAGCCGTGCAGCGCACGGTGGAATGGGGCAGCCGGAAATTCATGGTCAATTCCGAACCCGTGTTCGATTCCGGCGGAAAACCCGCCTACATCGTCAAGAGCGCCGTCGATGTCACGGAACTCAACACGCTGCTCGAAAACCGCAAGATTTCCAACATCTGCCTGGAAACCTTCCTGCGGGAGGAAGACGCGGGGAAAGCCATCGGCAGCGTGCTCAAGCTGCTGCGCTCCCACCTGCGCGCCGACCGTCTGCTCGTCATCCGCATCGACACTCATCAGTGCCGCGCCGAAATTTATCTTGAACATGCCGCCGGAGACATTCCGCCGATCTACGAGGGAAAGTCGATTCAGGCCGATCCCTCCGAACCGTGGCTCGAACGCCTCTCCATGAACGAGCCCGTGTTCATCCCGGAAATGCAGTCGGACGAGGGGAAAAAACTCGTCGGTTCCTGGATCGGACTCCTGACGTCCGCGGGAACCCATTCGCTTTACGCCATGCCCGTCGCCCTCCACGGAGAACTCTGGGGGTCGCTGGTGTTCTTCTACCATGAACCCCATTCCATCCTTGTCCAGGAACGCCAGTTCATTGAAAATTCCGCGCGGCTGGTGGAGCTTCTTCTCCAGCGCCAGAGCGCGCTCGACCGCCTGACCGACGCCCTGGCGCGCACCCGCGCCGCCGACGCCGAAAAGGCCATGCTCCTGGCAAACGAGGAAACGCTGAACCAGTCCATGAGCGCCATCCTCGGAGCCCAGACTCCGGCCTCCGCCGTGGAAGCGGTCCTGAAGGCGGTCTGCGGCCGCCTCGGCGCCTCCCGGATCAGCATCGTGGCCTATGACGACCCGGCCGGCATGGCCCGCCACAAATATGAATACCGCTGCGACCAGGCTGCGCCGTCAACTCTCGGCATTCCCCCGATTCCCCTTTCCAGATGCGCCTTCCTCCTGCATTCCGGAGAAGAAAGCGTGGTCATCCCGGACGTCCGCGATCCAGGCGAAATCGCCCGCTGCGGACTGTGGACGGAAGTCACGGAAGCCTTCGGAGTCCGTTCCATGGGAATATCCTCCATCCGCCTGGACGGGAAAATCTGGGGCGCCTTTGTGGTCATTTATGAAAAGGTTCCGCATAAAATGACCGAAAACGAAACGGAGTTCATGCGTGCCGGAAAACATCTGATGGAGCTGATCCTGCTCCGGACCCGGATGCGCGATGAAATCCTCGACGCGCTGGAAAAGGCCCGGGCCGCCGACCGCGCAAAAAGCTTCTTCCTGGCCTCGGTCAGCCACGAAATCCGCACACCGCTCAATGCCGTCATCGGATTCACGCAGCTGCTCCGGCAGGGCTCCGTTCCGCAGGAGGAAGTCGAAAATTACCTCGATTCCATCGCCTTCAGCGGGAACGCCCTGCTGGAACTGATCAACGACGTGCTGGACCTTTCCATGCTCGAATCCGGCCAGATGAAATTCAACCCCGAACCGGCGGATTTCCGCCAGCTGGCAAATGACATGGTCCGGATCTTCCGTCCCCGCGCCGCCATGAAACATCTCGAACTCGGCCTTGAAATTCCGCCGGACATGCCGGCCATCCGGATCGACACCCAGCGCGTACGCCAGATCCTCTTCAACCTGATCGGAAACGCCGTCAAGTTCACCCGGACCGGATCAATCCTGCTCCACGCTGACCTCCGCCCCGCAGGTGAAAACCTTGCCGACTTCACCTTCTTCGTCCGGGACACCGGAATCGGCATTTCCATGGCCGATCAGAAAAAGCTCATGGAGCCGTTCGTCCGCCTTTCCGGACTGCGCGGAACAAACGCATCCAACAGCGGAACCGGCCTCGGCCTTTCCATCTGCAAGCGTCTCGCCGAAAACATGGGCGGCAGGCTCTGGGTCGAAAGCGAACCGGAAAAAGGAAGCACCTTCGGAATCACGCTGTACGGCGTCCGGCTCGACGGAAAAACATCTTCCGCTCCGGCTCCCGGAACAGTCTCCCGCGCTCTGCCGGCTGGAAACTCATTTTCCATCCTCCTGGTCGACGACGTGGTCATGAATCTCAAGGTCATGTCCGCCGTATGCCGGAAGGCCGGCATTGCGGACCTCGTCACGGCGGAAAGCGGTTCCGCCGCTCTCGCCGAGCTCGAAAAGCGTTCCTTCTCCCTGGTCATGACCGACCTTTGGATGCCCGGCATGAACGGGGTGGAACTGGCCGCCGCAATCCGCCGAACCGTCCGCGCGGAAAAGACACCCATCATTGCAGTGACGGCCGACATCGAGTCAAAAGAAAATTTTGACATGGCTCTCTTTGCCGGCGTTCTTCTCAAACCGGTCACGTTCGACAAACTTCTGGAGATTCTGCGGCTTGTCCTGCCGGTAAAGTGATCTTTGCTGTTCCCATAGTCGGAATCAATCATTCTTACCTGGGTCTGTTCTGCGCAATGACTGATTCTGATACATTTTCAAT
>CAZHPP010000327.1:0-5063 GCA_964534535.1 uncultured Victivallales bacterium
TAGGAAGAGCGAGGTCAGGAACAGTCTGCTGTTCCGTTCGACTGCGGACGCCTTCGGGAGGGACTGAACGGGGGGACGGAGGAACGGCGCGGAAGCGGCCCCGGCCAGCAGGAGCACGGCGGAAAACGCGCGGAAGGCGATCCCCGGGAATCCGGCCGTCATCAGGGCGGCGGAAAGAATTCCGGAAACGAGGCAGACGATCGAACATGCGGCATGCCATTCCCACGGGAGCGCGCAGCAGAGAATCCCGGCCGTCAGCCCCGAATACCAGAAGTTCCGGCAGGCGCTGTCCAGCCCGGCCCGGAGCGCGGTGCCGGAAACGAACACGAGCACGAACCCGCCTGCCGCAAGGGCAAGGCCGGGATGGGATTCCGTCAGGAACGCGGCCGGATTCGGGATCACCGCCGCCGCGGCGAACGTCAGCGCGGCGGGGAGGGCGAATGCGGGGCGTCCGAAGTCCGGTTTCAGCAGCATGACCGCGGCGCCTGCGGCCAGCAGTGGGACCAGCAGAAGGGCCAGTGCGAATTCATTGGAGCCGCACCCGGCGGCTCCGCAGGCCAGAAAGACCGGCAGGAACAGTCCGAGGAAAAACGATTTTGCCCGGGATAAGATCAATTCTTCTTCTCCGGGACTGCCGGCGCGCCCAGCATTCCGGCCAGGGGCACGTCGGCCGCGGGGGTGAAGCCGCGGCTTCCAAGCGCGCGGAAGGAAAGCGGAAGGTCGGGCCGTCCGTCGGGAAACAGCATGAACTTCAGGCGGAAGGATTTTCCCCTCTCATGTTCCGGGAGGAGGAAGAGCATCCGGTATCTCCGTGCGGAAGGCCAGGCGCTCTGGCGGACGAGGACCGGATTGTACGGCAGGTCCTCGGCCGCGACGGCGGCGCATTTGTATTGGGCGGAGTCGGAGACGAGGGCGTAGTCGAAGATGCTGATGGCGCGCCGCGGATCGACTTCGACGAGCACTTCGGCGAAGAGGGCTTTTTTTCCTGCGAAGAAGCGATGGCTGGAGGAGGGCGGCGCAGTCCGGGAAAGTTCGGCATTGAGGACCGAGCCGTTTCTGCAGCGCAGAGACGCGGCGGACAGGACCGCCAGTGGCAGAATCGTCAGAATCAGCAGGGCCAATCGTTTCATAGCATCTCCGGACAGAATTTGTTCGGCGCCGGGAAACCGGCCGGAAAAAGACTCCGGCATCGGCGCGGTTTTCCTGTTAATATAACATCGTTTCCGCAAATTTCATTACGGGAAACGGGGAAAAACCGGGAAAAATCATAAAACTTCCCGGAAAAATTGAAAAAAAATTCTGAAATATACTTGAAAATAATGAAATCATGAACTCTAATATTGAATGTACAGAATCCGCGAATATGTCATGAGGTGTCAAATTGGCTGAAAACAGTGATTATATCCTGGAGCTCCTTCAGGAATTCGGCATGCTCACTGCCGCCCAGATTGAGGAAGGCTGGAAGCGGGTCGCCGATGAAGACGGGCGTCTGGATATCATTGATGCGCTGAAACAGCTCGGCTATGTCGACGACAATACCCTGACCAGCATGCTGGCCCAGCAGTACGGTCTGGAAACGCTGGACCTTGCTTCGCACAAGATTCCCGAGGACGTCATCAAGATGGTGACTCCGGAAATTGCCCAGAAATACAAGATCGTCCCCGTCATGAAGCATGACGGAATCCTCACGGTCGCCATCAGCGACCCCACGAACCTGGACACCATCGACTCCCTCCGCTATATCCTGAAATGCGACGTCGAGGCGGTCGTTTCCTCCAAGGACCAGATCCAGAAGGTCCTCGACCAGTATTATTCCTCCATGGACAAGTCCGTGGAGACCTTCCTGGAAAACATGGGAATCGAAAACAAGCCGGAGGACATCGAGCACGTCGGCGAGGAAGACACCGGAGACGATGCAGAAAAGGACGACGCCCCCATCATCAAGCTCGTTTCCATGATTATCCTCGACGCCTACAAGCTCAACGCCTCCGATATCCACCTCGAACCCATGGAGAAGACCTACCGGATCCGCTACCGCATCGACGGCGCGCTCCGCGAAATGGAATCCCCGCCGAAATACCTGCAGGCCAACATCACCAGCCGCGTCAAGATCATGGCGCGCATGGACATTTCCGAGAAGCGCATCCCCCTTGACGGACGAATCCAGGTCAAGCTTCCGGAAAAGGACCTCGACCTCCGTGTTTCCTCCATTCCGACTACGCACGGCGAAAGCATCGTCATGCGTATTCTCGACAAGAGCAGCATTCAGCTTGACATTCCGAAGCTCGGATTCTATACCGACGACCAGGAAAAGATCGACCGCATCATCAACCTTCCTGACGGCATCTTCCTGGTGACCGGGCCGACCGGTTCGGGCAAGACGACTTCGCTTTACGCATTCCTGAACACCATCAACAAGCCGACCCGCAAGATCATCACGGTCGAGGACCCCGTGGAATACGTCCTTTCCGGAATCAACCAGGTCCAGGTGAACCCGCTCGCGAAAATGACCTTTGCGGCCGCCCTGAAGGCCATGCTTCGTCAGGCGCCGAACATCATCATGGTCGGAGAAATCCGAGACCTGGAAACCGCCGACACGGCCATCAATGCTGCGCTCACAGGACACCTTGTGTTTTCAACCCTCCACACGAACGACGCGCCGAGCGCCATCACCCGTCTGATCGATATGGGCGTCCAGCCGTTCCTTGTTTCCTCCTCGGTGCGCGCGATCATGGCGCAGCGGCTCGTGCGCCGCGTCTGCAAGAACTGCGTCGAGCCGACCGAACCGACCGCGGCCGAAATCAGGGTGCTCGGGCTGGACGACAAGTTCCTCAGCACAGCCTCGCTCATGCACGGCCGAGGCTGCGAAAAATGCGGCGGAACCGGATTCAAGGGACGGATGGGCATTTACGAAATCTTCCTCCTTTCCGATGAAATGCAGGACCTGATCTACAAGAAATGTTCCGCCAACGTGATCCGCGACGCCGCCAGAAAACAGGGCATGCGCACCCTCCGCGAGGACGGACTCCGGAAGGCCGCTGCCGGAACCACCACCCTTTCCGAGGTCCTCGCAACAACCATGGCCGACCAGGCGTAACGAAAGGACTCCACACCCATGCTCGATGTCGAAACTCAAACTCTGAAAAATATGCTCCTCAACGCCGGGTTCTGCTCCGAACCCCAGCTGAAAGACGCCATCGAGGAACACGAGCGCAACGGCAAGCCGCTCCGCGAAGTCATCCTCGACTTCGGACTCGGGACCGAAGAACAGCTGCTCAACTGCATCGCCGAAGGCCTCGCCACGGAAGTCGTCGACCTGGCCAAGGCCCAGATCGACCCCAACGTCCTCAAGATGGTCGATGCCGAAACCGCCCGCATGCTCGGAGTCATTCCCGTTTCCTTCGACGGACAGGTCCTCCACGTCGCTTCCCGTGACCCGCTCAACTATCAGGTCTCCGATGAACTGCGCTTCATCGTGGGGCACGACATCAACGTTGTCGTCGCTCCCGAAAAGCAGATCGACGAAGCGATCGACAAGTATTATCCGAACGACCTCGGCAGCGCGCGGGACATGCTCCAGAACGTCGACTTCAACGACAATATCGACCCCAATGCCGCGCTCGACGAAAAGGAGCTCGAGAACGTCGCCAACGACGCCCCGATCGTCCGCTTCGTCGACGCCATCATGTATCAGGCCATCAAGGACAAGGCGTCGGACATCCACTTCGAGCCGTTCGAAAAGGAATTCAAGATCCGCTACCGTGTGGACGGCGCCCTCTACGAGCTTGCGCCGCCGCCCAAGAACCTGGCCATCCCCGTCATCAGCCGCGTGAAGATCATCAGCGGACTCAACATTGCCGAGCGCCGCAGGCCTCAGGACGGACGAATCCAGCTGAAGGTCAACGGCAAGCCGATTGACCTGCGTGTGTCCACCCTGCCGACCCAGTTCGGCGAATCGGTGGTGCTCCGGGTGCTCGACCGCTCGGTCGTGAACCTGGACCTTGATGCCCTCGGAATCAACGAAACGGTTCTGACCAAGATCCGCGAAATGATCAAGATGCCCAACGGCATTTTCATCGTGACCGGGCCGACCGGTTCCGGCAAGACCACGACGCTCTATTCGGCCCTGCGCGAAATCAACTCGGTCGAGGACAAGATTCTCACAGCCGAGGACCCCGTCGAATACGACCTTGAGGGAATCGTCCAGCTGCCCATCAATGACGCCGTCGGCATGACCTTCGGCCGCGCGCTGCGCGCCTTTCTGCGGCAGGACCCCGACATCATCATGCTGGGAGAAATCCGCGATATCGAATCCGCCTCCATGGCAGTCCAGGCGTCCCTGACCGGACACCTGGTGTTTTCGACCCTTCACACGAACGATGCCGCCGGCGCCATCACGCGTTTTGTGGATATGGGCGTGGAACCCTTCCTGATCGCATCGTCGCTGATCGGCGTGCTGGGCCAGCGGCTCATCCGCCGCATCTGCCCGAACTGCAAGACTGCGTTCGATCCCACGGACAAGGACCTCGAAAAGCTCGGCATGACCCGGGCCGAGGTCGGAAACCGCAAGTTCTACTACGGCAAGGGGTGTTCCCTCTGCAACAACTCCGGGTACAAGGGCAGAAAGGCCCTGACCGAACTGCTTTCCATGAACGGTCAGATCGCGGAACTGATCCTCCAGAACGCGCCGTCCCTCGTCATCCGCGAAAAAGCGCGGGAACTCGGCATGATCACCATGCGCGAGGACGGAGTCAGGGCCATCCTCAACGGGGAAACCACCCTTGAGGAAGTCGTCCGCTACACATGATTGCACATTAACAAGCCGGCAGCAGAACGCCGGGAAAGGATGGAATAGTATGGCAGTAGAGATGAGCGATCTGCTTCAGCTGGTTGTCGACGAGGGCGTCAGCGACCTTCATATTGAAGTCGGTCTTCCGCCCGTGGTCCGTCTCCGCGGCGAAATGACGCCGCTTGATACGGATGTCCTCACTCCGGAAGACACGGAACGGCTGGTCCGCTCCATTGCCTCGGACGCGCACATGCAGTCGATCCGTTCGTGCGGC
>CAZHPP010000328.1:0-5038 GCA_964534535.1 uncultured Victivallales bacterium
AATGGGCTGCTCGCCCCTTGAACCCTCGGCAGGACTCAAGGAGCCCTGCACCCTGTGCAAAAAAATCAATTTTTTTGCACTTTTTTTGTCGACGCATGTCGCCGCCGGGGGCGGACAGCCCCCTGCAGCCTTAGGATATTATTGTGAAAAATATATCGATAAAAAAATACTTTTCTTTCTTGACAAAGCCATTTTTGCGGAGTATATTATTAAACTTCTTGACTGAAAGGGTCGGAACAACTGTTGGACGGAACGAAAATGCCGGGCTTCCTGCGTGAGCCAGTTCCGTCCGGACGTGAATCCTTTCCGTCTGGAAGTGCGCCGGTGAATCCGGTGCGGCGGTGCTTTTGAGACGGGCAAAAAACTTTATTGACCGGGAGATTGTCAAGATGACTCACAGAATTGTCGTCTGCATGGGGAGCAGCTGCTTTGCTCGCGGCAACGAAAAGAACATCGCCGTGATTCAGCAGTTTCTTCAGAAGTACGGAATCGCCGCGGATGTGGAACTGAGCGGCGCAAGGTGTCAGACCCAGTGTTCCAGAGGGCCGAACATCATCATTGACGGAACGATTTACAACCGCATGGATTCCGAGGCTCTGCTCGATGTCCTGCGGAGAAAGTTTCTTCCCGGAAAATAAAGGTATCGAATGAACCACAGCTATCCCATATTCACAGCCGAGGCGGAATGCCAGGACTGCTTCAAGTGCGTGAGGCAGTGTCCCGTCAAGGCGATCTGCGTCCGGGAAGGCCACGCTTCCGTGATCCCGGAACTCTGCATCGCATGCGGCGGCTGTGTCCAGGTGTGTCCGGTCCACGCCAAGAAGGTGCGGAACGACATCGGGCGGGTGCGCTGTCTCATGCAGGATTCCAAAGTTCCCGTCTATGCCTCGCTGGCGCCCTCGTGGGTGAACGAGTTCAGGGGGCTTCCTGCGGCGAACATGATCGCCGCTCTGCGGAAGCTCGGATTTGCCGGGGTCAGTGAAACGGCGCTCGGGGCCCAGATCGTTTCCGAAGCCTCCGCCGCGATTCTCCGCAAGACCTCCTCCGGTCTGATCATTTCCTCCGCTTGCCCGGTCGCGGTCGACTTCATCCGCAAATATTTTCCAGAGCTGGCCGGCAACATTTCGCCGGTGCTTTCTCCGGCGCTCAGCCATGCAAAGTTCCTCCGGCAGCAGTTCGGCTCCGAAATCAAGGTCGTCTTCATCGGCCCCTGCATCGCCAAGAAAAACGAGTCCGACCGGCATCCGGAGGACATCGATATTGCAATTCTTTTCCCGCGCCTCCGCCAGTGGTTCAAGGAGGAGAACATCGAACCGTTCGGTCTGGAAACCACGGACCGCGACGTGTTCGTTCCCTATCCCGCGAAGGAAGGCGCGCTCTATCCCATTGAGGGCGGCATGAACCGCACGGTCATGCAGTATCCGGAGTCTCACGGGGCCGCGTTCCTTTCGGTCGCGGGGCTGGATTCGATCCGGCAGGCGCTCGACGGTCTGAATCCGGAGCGCGTCACGGAACCTGTGTTCCTGGAGGCGCTTGCTTGCGTGGGCGGATGCGTCCACGGTCCGGGAACGGGGCACAACTCGCCCGGAATCCTGGAACGCCTGCGCGTTCTCCGCAGCACGAAGATGCCGGAAAAGCCCACGCTCATGCCCAACCCCGGAATCGGCGAAACCTATTCTTCCGACCCGGTTGCGGGGAAGCCCGCCACGCTCAAGGAAATTCGGGACGTTCTCTCCTCCATCGGCAAGAGTTCCAGCGAACAGGAGATCAACTGCGGCGGCTGCGGATATTTCACCTGCCACAATTTTGCGCAGGCCCTGCTGGAAGGCAAGGCCGAACCCAACATGTGCGTTTCCCATCTGCGCAAACTTGCGCAGAAGAAGTCGAACGCGATCATGCGGTGCATTCCGGCGGCCGTGGTGATCTGCGGCGCCACGCTCGGAGTCATCGAAAGCAACCGGCGGTTCGCCGAACTGGCGGGCGATGCGGCTTCGGCGCTGTACGACCGCGTGCCGGGGCTTGCCGGAATCAATCTTGCGGGGCTTGTCTCCTTCTCCGGCCTGTTCAAGCAGGTGCTGGAGAGCGGGGAGGAGTATCACTGCGATTCGCTGCGCTTCGGCGACCGTCTGCTGAGCATCGACATTTTCAACATCGAGCCGTCGCAGGTCGTCGGCGCGATCATCTTCGACGTCACGCGGGTGGAACTCTGCCGCGAGGAGATCGCCGGACGCGCCCAGGAAGTCATCGAGAAAAACCTTTCGACCGTCCAGGAGATCGCCTGCCGGCTCGGGGAAAACATGGCCGAAACTGAAATTCTTCTGCGTTCGATTGCGGAGAAATACAGCGGCCGCGGACAGGAAGGGGGCCAGAAACAGCCATGAAGCCCCTGCCTTCCCATCTTGCGAACCCGCTGTTCATCGACCTGGGATTTTCCCAGAAGAACAAGTCCGGCGAAACCATCTGCGGCGACTGCTTCAAGTTCCAGAAGTCGCCCGACGGCGCGCGGCTGACCGCCGTTCTCTCCGACGGGCTCGGCAGCGGCGTGAAGGCCGGAATCCTTTCCTCCATCACAGCCGTGATGGCGCTCAAATTCGCCTCGACCGAGGACACCGCAATTCTTCATGCGGCCGACACGATCATGGGCGCCCTTCCGATCTGCCGCGAGCGCCGCACCACCTACGCGACCTTCACGATCGTCACGGCGTCCCTTTCCGGCGACGTGCGGATCGTCGAGATGGGAAATCCGCCGTTCCTGCTGTTCCATTCCGGGAAGTGCACGCCGCTCCCGGAGGGCGCCCAGACTTCCGAACAGTGGCACGACCGGACCGTCCGCCAGAGCCGCTTCCGCGCCGGAACCGGCGACCGGATCGTGTTCTTTTCCGACGGCGTCAGTCAGGCCGGGCTCGGCACGAAGGAAAATCCGCTCGGTTGGCTGGAGCCGGAATGCGCGGCCGAAATCGCCGAACTTCTCGCGCTGCAGCCGGACATTTCCTCGCGCGAACTCTGTTCCCGCGTCGTCGAGCTGGCTTCCGGCAAGGAGACGCGCTGGGTGAACCCGGACGACATCACATGCGCCTCGCTGAATTTCCGCCGCGCGCACTGCATGCTTCTGTTCACGGGGCCGCCGTACGATTCCACCCGCGACCGCGAATGCGCGGAAGCCGTGGCGTCCTTTCCCGGCGACAAGGCCGTCTGCGGCGGCACCACGGCGGACATCGTGGGGCGCGAACTGGGGCGCGAGGTCCGCACGGACCTGCGCGAACTCAGCGCCGACCTTCCGCCGGCCGCCTCCATCGACGGGATCAACCTGGTCACCGAAGGCGTCTTCACCCTCACGAAGACGGCGTCCTATCTGGAGAATCTCTGGGGCCGGTTTCCGCGCAATCCAGCGGGGGAGCTGGCGGAACTTCTGCTCCGGAACGACGAAATCGATTTTCTGGTGGGCACCCGCGTGAACGAGGCTCATCAGGACCCGAATCTTCCCCAGGAGCTTGAGCTGCGGAGAAACATCGTGGGCCGCATGGCCCGCGTGCTGAAAGAAAAATTCTACAAGAAAATCAACATCAGATATGTCTGAAGGAGACTGATATGCAGGAAACGATCGAAAAAACGAAAGCGATGGTTCAGCATCTCGCCGCAGTGAACGAGATTCTGAAGAAGAACAACAACGACCCGTCACGGCTGATCCCGATTCTTCAGGAGGTCCAGGAAGTCTACCGGTTCCTCTCGAAGGACATCATCAGCTACGTGGCCACCTCTCTGGACATGCCCGTTGCGCGGGTGTACGGCGTGGCGACCTTCTACGCGCATTTCTCCCTGGAGCCCAAGGGGAAGCACATCCTGCGGCTCTGCGACGGCACGGCCTGCCATGTGAAGAAGTCCAATGCGCTTCTGGACAAGATTCACGAGAAGCTCGGGCTGACCCCGGAAAAGCACACCACGGACGACATGCTCTTCACGCTCGAAGTGGTCAACTGCCTGGGCGCCTGCGGTCTTGCGCCCGTGATCGTCGTGGACGGCAAGGTCCACGGGCTTGCCACTCCCGAGCAGGTCGAAAAGATCATCGATGAGATCGTCGAATCGGAAAAGAAAGCGAAAGAGGCTTGAACAATATGACACCGATCAATCTTGAAAAAGTCGCAGCCGACTACAAGGCGAAAAGCAAAAACCTCAAGCGCCGCATCATCATCTGCGGCGGCACGGGATGCATCGCCAACGGCTCCATGAACGTCCGCGAAGCGATCGTCCGCGAAATGAAGAAGGCAGGGATCAAGGTGGAAATCACCATGGAGAACTGCATCGAGCACAAGGCGGACAACTACTTCTCCAAAAGCGGCTGCCAGGGATTCTGCCAGATGGGCCCGATCCTCCGAATCGAGCCGGAAGGCATCTTCTACGGCCATGTGAAGGAAAGCGACGCCGCCGAAATCGTCCAGGCCACGCTGATCAACGGCGAGCTCATCGACCGTCTCGCCTACGTGAACCCCGCCACCGGCAAGGCCGCCCACTATGAAAAGGACATCGAGTTCTACAGCCGCCAGACCCGGATCATCCTCCGCAACGCCATGATCGACCCCGAAGACGTCGAGGAGTACATCTCCCGCGACGGTTATTTCGCGGCCCGCAAGGCGCTCTGCGAAATGACTCCCGAACAGATTTATACCACGGTTCTGGATTCCGGACTCCGCGGCCACGGCGGAGGCGGCTTCCCCACCGGACTCAAGTGGAAGTTCGCCGCAGCCTCCAAGGGCAATAAGAAATACGTGATCTGCAACGCCGACGAAGGCGACCCGGGCGCGTTCATGAACCGCTCGGTCATGGAAGGCAACCCCCACTCCGTGCTCGAAGGCATGATCATCGCCGGCAAGGCGATCGGCGCCGATGAAGGCGTGGTCTACGTGCGCGCCGAATACCCGCTCGCCGTCGAACGGATGCGCGCCGCGATCGAGGTTGCGAAGAAGCACGGGCTTCTGGGCGAAAACCTGTTCGGCAGCGGATTCAGCTTCACCGCCCGCGTGATGGAAGGCGCCGGCGCCTT
>CAZHPP010000329.1:0-5015 GCA_964534535.1 uncultured Victivallales bacterium
CTCTTCCCCGCTCCTGCGCGCTCAGCGCTGACGCGCTTCGCCCGTGCCGCCTCAATCGTATGTACCGGTTTTAGGGATTTGGGGGTCCAGGGGGAAAACCGGAAGGGTTGCCCCCTGGTCGACAGGTGTCGACAAAAAAACGCGCGCAAAAAATTGATTTTTTTGCGCAGGGTGCAGGGCTCTCTGAGTCCTGCCGAGGGTGGAAGGGGCGAGCAGCCCCTTCATAGTCGGCTCCGTTTCCCCGTGAAAAGGGCTTGCTTTTTTTGAAACTCCTGCTATAGTCTGCTGTGAAACAACTTCACAAAAGGTGAAAAGATGAGACACGGCAGCATTCCATCGCGCACCGTCGAACGGCTGGTCCTTTACAAGAGACTGCTGACGGATTCCCGCGAACGGGGAGTCAAGAATCTTTTTTCCCACCAGCTCGCCGTTCTGGCGCACAACACGGCGGCCCAGGTCCGCCGGGACATCATGACGATCGGCTACGAAGGCAGTCCGCACCAGGGCTACAGCATCGAAGACCTGATCGGGCGCATCGATTCGATTCTGGAAGGGACGGGACAGCGTTCCGCCGTGCTGATCGGAGTCGGCGCGCTCGGACGCGCCCTGCTCTCCTTTTTCACCACGCGGAGCCAGGGGATCACGATCACAGCCGCATTCGACAGCGATGAAACGCGAACCGGACGCGTGATCTGCGGCTGCCGCTGCTTCCCCGCCGCCGAATTTGCCGAAAGGCTTGCGGAAAACAGCGCCCAGGTCGGCATCATTGCCGTGCCGGAGGCGGATGCCCAGAAGGCCGCCGACCTCATGATCGCCTCCGGGATCCGCGCGATTCTCAATTTTGCACCGGTCCCCCTCAAGACGCCGGATGACGTCTGCGTGGAGCGCATGGACATTTCCGGAGCGCTCGAAAAGCTCGCCTACTTTGCGGAGCACGGGAAATGAACGAATCACCGGACTGTCTCGACGCCATTTTTGCAAGGCATCCGAACCGGACGCGCGACGAGCTGGTTCCGATTCTTCAGGAGATCGTGGACCTTCAGGGCAGTCTTTCCCGGGAAGCCGTGCTGCGCACGGGGAAACTCCTCGGGATTCCGGCCACGGAAATCTACAGCGTGGCAACCTTCTACAACCAGTTCAAATTCCAGCCCGCGGGAAAGTACCGCTTCCGCATCTGCCGCGGCATGACCTGCCACATCAAGAATTCGGATTCCCTGCTGGAAACCCTGACGGGAGAACTCGGAATCGTTCCCGGCGAAACCAGCGCGGACGGGCTCTTCAGTCTGGAGGAGGCGTCCTGCCTCGGAGCCTGCGGACAGGCGCCTTCCATCATGGTGAACGGAGTGATCCACTCCTCCATGACGCCGTCAAGCGTCCGCGAGCTTGTCGCATCGCTCCGCGCCGCCGAAAGCAGGGAGACGGAGAAGGCATGAACACGGAAGAACTGCTTTCCACGCTGAGCTGGCGGAAAATCCGGTCCGAACCGGAAGCGTCCGTCCAGCGCCGCTTTGCGGAACTCCGGCGGGAGGACGTCACGCGTCCGGCCGTTTTTGTGGGAGCCGGATCGTGCGGGCTCGGCGCGGGCGCGGCAGATATTCTGGAACTTGCGAAAAGATTCATCGGAGAAAACGCCGTGAACGCCGACCTGATCGCGACCGGATGCCTCGGACTGTGTTCCCAGGAACCGCTCGCCGACTTTCAGATTCCCGGCCGGATGCGGCTCTGTTTCGGGCGCGTGACGCCGGAGCGCATGACCGAACTCTGCCGGAGATTTCTGCGCGGAGGAACGCCTTCGCCCGCGGGAGCGCTGTTCCAGTTCCCCGGGGGACCGAACGTTCCGCCCTGGCCTGGAATTCCGCTTTTTTCCGAATTCCCGTTCTTCCGCGGACAGACCCGGCGCGTGCTCGAAAACTGCGGGATCATCGACCCCGGCTCGCTCGAAGAATATCTTGCGCGCGACGGCTACCGCGCCTTTGCAAAGGCGCTTCACACCATGACGCCTTCCGAGGTCTGCGCCGAAGTCGAGAATTCCCGTCTGCGCGGACGCGGCGGAGGCGGTTTTCCGACCGGAAGCAAATGGCGATCCGCCCTGAACGCTCCCGGCGACCGCAAGTTCGTGATCTGCAATGCGGACGAGGGCGACCCCGGCGCGTTCATGTGCCGGAACATCATCGAAGGCGATCCGCACCGCCTGATCGAAGGAATCGCCATCGCGGCCTATTCCTGCGGCGCGTCCCGGGCCTACATCTACATCCGGGACGAATATCATTTCGCGGCCGGACGGATCGCCGCGGCGGTCCAGCAGGCGCGGGAAGCAGGACTTCTCGGCGACAACATTCTGGACAGCGGCTTCGACCTCGGAATCGTGGTCCGGCGCGGCGCAGGCGCCTTCGTCTGCGGCGAGGAAACGGCGCTGATCGGGTCGCTCGAAGGCGAACGCCCTACGCCGAGGGCGCGTCCGCCCTACCCTTCCGAACACGGGCTGTTCGGCATGCCGACGGTCATCGACAATGTGGAAACGCTCGCCAACGTGCCGCTGCTGATCCGGAACGGCAGCGGCTGGTTCCGGAGCATCGGCACACCCTTGAGCGGAGGCACCAAGATTTTCGCCCTTTCCGGGAAACTTCTCAACAACGGGCTCGTGGAGGTTCCGTTCGGGACGCCGCTCCGCGAACTTCTGTTCGGTCTGGGCGGAGGAATCGCGGGCGGCAGGAAATTCAAGGCCGTGCACGTGGGCGGACCTTCCGGAGGATTCCTGCCGGAGTCCATGCTGGATGTCCCGGCCGACTATGAAACGCTCCGCGACGCGGGCGCCATGATCGGTTCCGGCGGACTCATCGCGCTCGACCGCGACAACTGTATTGTGGACGCCGCGGCCTCCATGCTCGATTTCATCCAGAACGAAAGCTGCGGAAAGTGCACGCCCTGCCGCGAAGGCACCCGCCGTCTCGCCTCAATCCTGAAATCGCTTTCCCGCGGAAGACTTTCGGAAAAGAAGGGGGACGCCCTCTCGCGCTTCCGCGGGGTTCTGGAAATGGAGCGTCTGGCCACGGTCATGCACGATGCGAGTCTCTGCGGGCTCGGCCGGACCGCGGCGAACCCGGTGCTTTCCTCCCTGCGCTGGTTCCGTCCGGAATACGAGGAACACATTTTCGACCGGCGCTGCCGCGCGGGGGTCTGCCGGGAACTGATCCGCTACCGCATCGATTCGAACCGCTGCATCGGGTGCGGACTCTGCCTGAAGATCTGTCCGGCCGGCGCGATTTCCGGCACGAAGCGTTCGCCCCATTCGATCATTCCGGAAAAATGCACCGGCTGCGGCGAATGCGTGAAAGTCTGCAAGTTCAATTCCGTCGAAACGGATACCGGAGGACTTGACGATGTTTGAAATCAAGGTCAACGGCAAACCGGTTCCGGCCTCGGCGGACGATACCATTCTGACCGCTGCGGCGCGCGCGGGAATCGTCATTCCCACCCTGTGCGACCTCCGCGGAAAGTCTCCGTTCGGCGCATGCCGGCTGTGTCTGGCCGAAGTCGAAGGGATGCCGGGGCTGGCGACATCCTGCACCCTGCCGGTCCGCCCCGGAATGGTCGTAAGAACCGATTCGCCCCGCGTGATCCGCGCCCGGAAAACCGTGCTTGAACTTCTGCTGATGAACCATCCGCACGACTGCCTTTACTGCCCCAAGACTCTGGACTGCCGGCTCAGGGAGCTGGCGGTGGAGTACGGAATCCGGCGTCCCGCCGCGGAAGGCGCAGCCTCCGCGCTTCCCGGCGATTTCACAAGTTTTTCGCTCGTGCGCGAACAGTCGAAATGCATCCTGTGCGGGAAATGCGTGCGCGTCTGCGGAAGCGTCCAGAAGGTCTCCGCCGTGTGTTTTGCTGGACGCGGCTCGAAAACGGTCGTCGCGCCTGCGTTCGGCAGGAGCCTGAGCGTTTCCCCGTGCACGGGCTGCGGCCAGTGCGTGCTCGTGTGTCCCACGGGCGCGCTCCGGGAAAAGAGCCAGACGGCGGAAATCGGGTCGCTGCTCGTGCGGAAGGACATGTTCACGGCGGCGGTGTATTCGCCCGCGGTCCCGTTCGCGCTGGCGGAGGAGCTGGGACTGCGCCAGGGCGCGGATTCGCGCTGGAAGCTGAACGCCGCGCTTCGGAGGATCGGCTTTTCCGCCGTCTACGACGGTTCCTCCGCGGCGGAGCTTTACATTCTTCTGGCCGCCTCCGAACTGGAGGAACGAATCCGTTCCGGGGAATCCGCTCCGCTCTTTTCGGGAGCGTGTCCGGCCTGGGTCCATTCCGTGGAGCAGCTGCATCCGGAGCTGATTCCGAACCTTTCGCGCATTGCGCCGCCGCTGCGGATTCTCGGGTCGGCGGTCAAGAATGTGATCGCCCCGGAGCGAGGATATCCCATCGGCCGTTCCGCCTGCGTGGCCATTTCCACCTGCCTTGCGGAAAAAGCGGACTACAGCCGTGCCGGGATCGACTATTCCATGACTCTGCGCGAACTGCTGAGGCTGTTCCAGATGCACGGGATCAATTTCCGGAATCTGGACATGGAGCCGGCCGATCCGCCGTTCGACGTGCCGGGAGCCTCCGGTGCACTCACGGCTCTTTCCGGCGGCCTGACGGAAGCTCTTCTGCGCATCCTGTTCCGCAAACTTTCGGGAAGAGCCCCCAAGTCGATCCGGTTCGAAACGCTCCGGGCAGGCGGACCGATCCGGAAATATCGGCTCAAGACGCCGGGACGCGACCTCATTTTTCTGGTGCTCGACGGCCTCGGCGCGGCTTCCGGGTTCGCGGAGGAAATTCTCCATTCGCGCGAAAAGCCGCCGTTCTTCGCGGAAGTCAGGGCGTGTCCCGGCGGATGCATCGCGGGCGGGGGCGAACTGCCGCATCTCGTTCCGGGATCGCTCGACTCCATGCGGAGCGCCGTCTTCGGATTCGATTCCGGTTCCGAACTCGAATCGCTCGACTCCATGCGGAGCGCCGTCTTCGGATTCGATTCCGGTTCCGAACTC
>CAZHPP010000330.1:0-5009 GCA_964534535.1 uncultured Victivallales bacterium
CGGCTATGCGGAGGCCAACCCCTCGCTCGACATCGAAGGCTTCGACACCGCCCACAAGGCCACGATCCTGGCCTCGCTCGCCTACGGCAAATGGTTCGGCATGGACCCCGTCTATGTGGAAGGAATCCGGGACATCACGCTGGATGAAATCCGCCACGCCGACGAACTCGGCTACAAGATCAAGCTGCTGGCCATCATCAAGCAGGAAAAGGAAGGCGCGATCCAGGTGCGCGTGCATCCCACGCTGATCCCGAAGGAATCCATGCTGGGACGCGTGAGCGACGTGTTCAACGCGGTCATGGTGAACGGCGATTTCGTGGGCGACACGCTGTTTTACGGGCGCGGCGCGGGCCGGTATGCCACGGCGAGCGCGGTCGTCGGAGACATTGTGGACATTGCGCTCAACATTGCGCACAAGTCGGTGCACCGCCTTCCTGCGTTCACGAACGGAAGCCTTTATACGCAGGTTCTGCCGATCGACGAGATCGAAAGCCGCTATTATCTGAGGCTCTGCGTGGTGGACCGTCCCGGCGTGCTTGCCAAGGTCACCAACATCCTTGCGAAATACTCGATCAGCATCTCGAGTCTTGTCCAGAAGGAGACGCGCACGCACGACGATGTTGCGCTCGTGATTCTCACGCACCTTGCAGAGGAAATGAAGATGAAGGCCGCGCTCGCCGAGATCGAGGCGCTTGAGGAAGTCAGCGGCAAAGTCAAGATGATCAGAATCGAGGATATCTGAAAATGGCCGGAAACCACACTGTCGAAAAGATCGGCGGAACCACCATGACCCGCTTCGGCGAGGTCATGAAAAACGTCATCATCGGGAAACGCAAAGGCGCTGAACTCTACAACCGCATTTTCGTCGTTTCCGCATACGGCGGGATCACCAACCTCCTTCTGGAGAACAAGAAGACCGGCGCCCCCGGAATCTACGGCCATTTTGCCGCGGACTCCGACGAATGGCGGCCGGCGCTCGAGGCCACGCGCTCCGAGATGCTGCGCATCAACAAGTCCTTCGAATCCATCGGGCTCGACCAGGAAAAGGCCAATGCGTTCGTCAACGAGCGCATGGATGGGATCGTCACGTCGCTTGAGGACATCCGCGCGCTGCGCACGTTCGGGCATTTCAAGCCGGACGACTATCTTTCCGCCACGCGTGAATTTCTCGCGGCGGTGGGCGAGGCCCACAGCGCGTTCAATTCCGCGCTGATTCTCAAGGCCAACGGCATCAACGCACGGTTTGTGGACCTTTCCGGCTGGAAGTCGATGGAGTCGCTCGGGCTCGATGAAGTGATCGAACGCGCGTTCCGCGGCATGGATTTCTCCCGCGAAATGCCGATCGTCACCGGCTATGTGAAGTTCGACAAGGGCATCATGAAGTTCTTCGACCGCGGCTACAGCGAGATCACATTCAGCAAGGTTGCCGCCATCACCGGGGCGAAGGAAGGCATCATCCACAAGGAATACCACCTTTCCACCGGCGACCCCAAGCTCATCGGAGCAGACAAGGTCCGGATCATCGGCAACACGAACTTCGACATCGCGGACCAGCTTTCCGACATGGACATGGAGGCCATCCACTCCAAGGCGGCCCAGGAAATGCAGATGAAGAACATCCCGATCCGCATCAAGAACGCGTTCGATCCGGAAAATCCGGGAACCCTGATCAGCCGCGAATACATCGCGCCCGTCCCGCATGTGGAAATGATCTGCGGACGCAACGACCTGGTCGGAATCGAAGTCTACGACCACGAAATGGTCGGCACCAGCGGCTACGACTACCGGCTCACGGCCTCCCTCGACCGCTATCATGTGAACTACATCGCCAAGAACACCAACGCGAACACCATCACGCACTTTGTCCCGGAGCGTTCCAAGAACCTCGACAAGTGCATCGAGGACATCCGCAAGGCCTTCCCCGAATCGCACATTTCCACCGTCCGGGTCGGAATTGTTTCCGTGATCGGCACCAACATGCGGATCCCGGGATTTCTTTCCCGCGCGGCCAAGGCCCTTTTCGAGGCCAATATCAACGTCCTTGCGCTTGACCAGACCATGCGTCAGGTCAATATCCAGTTCATCGTGGAGCGCACCGACTTCCAGAAGGCGCAGAAGGCTCTTCACCACGAATTCGTGGAAAAGGAAGGGTGAGCGGTCCCAAGATGAATATTCTCGCACAGGCGCTCCATGATAAAGTCCTGATGTTCGACGGCGCCACAGGCACCGAACTCTACCGCAGAAACTTTTTCGTGAACGCCTCCTACGAGAATCTGTGTCTGGCGGCGCCGAAGGTCATTCTGGACCTCCACAAAAGCTATCTCGACGCCGGGGCCGAAGTCCTCACCACGGATTCCTACGGCGCAAACCGGAACAAGCTCGCCAAGTTCGGGCTTGCCGAAAAGATGGACGAAATCAACGCGGCCGCCGTGCGTCTCGCCCGCCAGGCTGCGGACGGCAAGGCGCTTGCTGCGGGCTCCGTCGGTCCCGCAGGCGATCTGCCTGCAGGAGTCCCCGCTTCCCGCGAACTCCTGCGGAAAATCGTGGCGGACCACGCGGCCTCCCTGATCAAGGCGAAGCCCGATTTCATCATCTTTGAAACGATTCTTTCACTTTCGGGTCTGGAGGACGCGCTTGCCGCCATGGAGCCGTTCCCGGATATGCCGTTCCTCGTGAGCATGTCGCTCGACGGCAATGCCCGCACCAAGCTGGGCGAACCCGCTTCGGCCGCGTTCGAGCTCATTGCAAAGGCCAAGGCCCGGCCCACGGCGTTTGGACTCAACTGCGGCTGCGGCCCGGGAGAAATGCTCCGCTGCGTGGAACAGGTGATCCCGCTCACGAAACTGCCGCTCGTGGTCCAGCCCAACGCGGGCAACCCCAAGGGCGTCGACGACCGCATGATCTATATGTGTTCGCCCGAATATTTCACGACCTACGCCATCCGCTTCCTGAATCTGGGAGTGCGCGGAATCGGCGGCTGCTGCGGCACGACTCCGGCGCACATCGCGGACATGGTCCGCAGCGTCCGGCCCATGGCCAAACTTGAAAATCCCGTCCGCGTCGAAGTGATGAAGGAGCCCGCAAAACTGCTGGATCCCGTCCCGACCGTTGAAAAATCCGCGCTCGCCCGCAAGCTCTATACTCATCAGTGGGTGCATACGATCGAACTCGTTCCGCCGAAGGGCTATCTTCTCGCCCAGACGATCGAAAAGGCGAAGCTCTGCGCCGAAGCCGGGTTCGACGCCATCAACATTCCCGACGGCCCCCGCGCCAGCTCGAACGTCTCCTCCATGGTCACGGCCCTGAAGATTCAGGAAGGCGCACATATCGAGACGGTGCTCCACTGCTGCTGCCGCGACCGCAATCTCATCGGAATGCAGGCCGAACTTCTCGGCTGTGCAGCGCTGGGACTCAACAACATTCTGTTCATCACAGGCGATCCCCCGAAGCTCGGGGACTACCCGTTCGCCTCCGGCGTGTTCGACATCGACTCCATCGGGATCGTGAAGGTCCAGAGCCGCCTGAACCGCGGCGCCGACCTGGCCGGACGCTCGATTGATGCGCCCACCAGGGCGTTCATCGCCGTCGGAGCCGATCCGAACGCGGTCGATTTCGCCCGCGAGATCCGCCGTACGGAAGAAAAAATCGCCGCCGGTGCGGAAGCCGTCATTACGCAGCCCGTATACGATTCGGATGCCCTGTTCCGCTTCATGGACAGCGTTCCGGAACTGAAGGACGGGCGCATTCCGCTGATCGCGGGGATCTGGCCGCTCGCCAGCTACCGCAACGCCGAATTCATGCGCAACGAGGTCCCGGGCGTGGTCGTTCCCGATTCCGTGATGGCGCGCATGGCCGCGCCTGCCGCGAAGGAGGACCAGCGCCAGGTTGGAATCCAGATCGCCCGCGAAGCCGTGGCCCGCGTGAAGGGCCGCGTCGGCGGTGTGCAGATCAGCGCGCCGTTCGGCAATGCCGCCACGGCCATCGCCGTGATGAAGGGCTGAGCCATGCGCGGCTTCCCGGTGATGCTTTGGAAATGAACGCGAGCGAAGCCCTCAGACAGTTTTTCGGCTACGATGATTTCCTCGACAATCAGGAGGAGGTCGTGAACGGCGTCCTGAGCGGCAGCGATCTCTGCGTGATCATGCCCACCGGCGCCGGAAAATCCATCTGCTACCAGCTTCCCCTGCTGATGCGTCCCGGCTACGGAATCGTGGTTTCCCCGCTGATTTCGCTCATGAAGGACCAGGTGGACGCGCTGCGGAACCGCGGACTGCCCGCCGCCTTCGTGAACACCACGCTTTCCGCGCGCGAACAGTTTTCAATCCTCGACTCCGTGGAACGCGGCGAAATCAAGCTGCTTTATGTGGCCCCGGAACGTTTCCAGGCTGAAAGCTTCCGGAACTTCCTTCTGCGCTGCGTTCCGAACATGCTCGTGGTGGACGAGGCGCACTGCATCAGTCAGTGGGGACACGACTTCCGTCCGTCGTATGCGGCGCTCGGCGAAGCCGTCGGCAAGTTCGCCATCCCGCAGGTCTGCGCCTTTACCGCCACGGCTACCAAGCGCGTGCGGGACGACATCATCGAACAGCTCGGACGCCCTTCCATGAAGCCCTGCGTGGCCGGATTCAAACGCCCGAACCTTGCCTTCTCCGTGATCGACTGTCCGCGGCAGGACAACAAGTTCAAGACCATTGAAAAAATCCTGAAGAAATCCTCCGTCCCCACGATCATTTACGCCTCCACGCGCAAAAACGTGGAAGCGATCGCGGACGAGTTCGGCTGTCTTGCCTACCACGCCGGAATGCCCGATTCCGAACGCACGCGCGTCCAGGAGGCCTTCATGAGCCAGCCCGCGCCCGTGCTTGCCGCCACCAACGCCTTCGGCATGGGAATCGACCGTCCGGACGTGCGCCGGGTCATCCACTTCAATTTTCCGTCCTCGCTCGAGGCGTACTATCAGGAGGCCGGACGCGCCGGGCGCGACGGCGAACCCGCCGACTGCATCCTTT
>CAZHPP010000331.1:0-5008 GCA_964534535.1 uncultured Victivallales bacterium
CGCTGTCGTGCTGATTTCCCACCAGCCGAGGCTGGCTCCGGAATCGGCGCGGCTGGGCGCGGGACTTCAGCTTTCCGGACACACGCACGGCGGCATGATTCTGGGAGTCGACCGCTTCGTGGCCGCCTTCAACGGAGGATATGTTTCCGGGCTCTATCAGGTGAACGGCATGCCGCTTTACGTTTCGAACGGCACGGGAATCTGGAACGGTTTTCCCGTGCGGCTGGGCCGGTCCTCCGAAATCACGCTGATCCGCCTCGGCCGCGCTGACGGGCAGGTGCGCCGATGAATATTTTCCCAGCCGGAATTGAATATCATGCGTGGAAAACGGTGTCCGGCAAAAATGGTCTTTTCAAGAATTCTGCGGTTCCCGTTCGGGAAATGCCGCAGAGAGAATTGCGGAAGTCACAATGGATAAAAATCAGAATTCCAGCGACTTTGCCGAAAAACTGAACCGGCGCAGGCTTTACAGTCATGCAAAACCGGAAGACGGCGGAGTCCCGCTCGCCGATTATCTCGCCTTGCATTTTCACCGTCTGGACCGCGCCGGATGGCAGCGCCGCATCGCCGAAGGTTCCGTACTCGTCAACGGAATTTCCGCCGCCGCGGAAACTCTTCTCCGAGACCACGACTGCATCTCATGGTTCCCCGGCGACCTGCCGGAACCGGAAGCCGACCTCCGCTTCAGAACCGTCTATGAGGATTCCGACCTGCTGGTCGTCGACAAGCCGGGCAATCTCTGCGTGCATCCGACGGGCCCGTTTTTCCGGCATACGCTGTGGCATCTGCTGGGAAGCCGGTACGGTGAAATCCGGTTCGTGAACCGTCTGGACCGCGAGACCTCCGGGCTCGTCGCAGCCGCCCGGAATGCACGGACCGCCGCCGCCATGGACAACCGGAACTGTCCCATGCACAAGGAATATCTGGCGCTGGTGTTCGGGCGGTTCCGCGGAACGGTCCGCGCAAAGGGCTTTCTCGAACACGATCCGGCGAGCGCCGTCTTCAAGAAAAAACGCTTCGTGACGGAACCTTCTTCGCCTGACTCCCAGACCGCCGACACCGAACTCAGGGAGGAATCCGCCGTCGGAACCGATTTCACGCTTGTCCGGGCCATTCCGCACATCGGACGCCAGCATCAGATCCGCGCGACCCTGTTTTCGCTGGGGTTCCCGCTGGTCGGGGACAAGCTTTACGGGCCGGATGAAACGGTCTTTCTCCGCATCCGGACGAAAAGCGTTTCGCCCGAAGACCTGAATCTTCTGCGGATGTCCCGCCAGGCACTGCATTCGGCAGGGCTTTCCTTCCGGCATCCGCTGACGGGGAAAATGATCGAATGCGAGTCGCCCCTTCCGGAAGATTTCCTGAAATTCATGGAAACTGTGCGGAGCGGCCGGTTGCAATAGGTGAATTTCTCTGATATATTATCCGGATATCTTCCTTGAAAGGAATCGTTTTCTTTATGTGGAAAAGCATGATCCGGCCCTCCATGATCTTCCTTGCGTTCGCGTGCGGCGTTCTGTTCCAGCTGGCCGCGGAACCGCACTGGAAACTGGAATCGGGAGTCGACCTTTCCACGCTCCTGATCCGGTGCGCGCTGATCGTCATGATGTACCTGATCTGTCTGCGGCTGAAACTTTCCGAACTGAAGGTCCGCATGGCGCACCTGAAGATCCTGGCCGCGAACCTGCTGATGGGAATCGTGCCGTATCTGATCCTGCATTTCTGCGGCAGGGAAGACCTTGCGCTGGCGGCATTCTTCACCGGAATCACGCCCACCGCCAATGCCGCGCCCGTCGTCATGAACTTCCTCCACGGAAGGGTCGGATTCGTCGCGACCGGTTTCGTGACGACCAACCTCGGAATCGGGCTTGCCATGACGGGGCTTCTGCCGCTTGTTACGGGCGAACATTCCGTGGAGTATCTGCGGAATCTGGCCTTCCAGCTTGCCGCCCTGATCCTGCTGCCCGCCGCGGCCGCCGCCGTGACGCGCCTGCTGGCGTCCCGGGCGCCGGAATGGGCCGATAAAATGAAAAATTTCAGCTACGCGCTGTGGTGCTTCACGCTGTTCATCATCGCGGCGAGGACGGCGGAATTCTTCCGGAACCGACCGGGGTTTTCCCTGTTTTCCCTGCTGGAAATACTGGCCGTTTCCCTGATCCTCTGCGTGATGAATTTCACGCTCGGATATTTCCTCGCGGAGCGCCGTTTTTCGCGGGAGGCGAGCCAGACTCTGGGACAGAAGAACACGAGTTTCACCATGTATCTGGCGCTGGCGTTCGGCGGGCCTTCCGGCACGCTGGCTGCCCTCGGCCCGACCTTTTACATTCTCTGGCACAATCTCTGGAACGCGCTCCAGATGTATTTCTACGACCGCCGTCGGAACCGCATTCGGAAATAAAGGCGTTTTTTCAGGGATTCGGGGCGGCAGGTGGAAAAACGGAGATTTGCCCCCTGGTCGACAGAGGTCGATAAAAAACGAGCGCAAAAAATTGAATTTTTTGCGCAGGGTGCAGGGCTCTTTGAGTCCTGCCGAGGGTTCAAGGGGCGAGCAGCCCATTGGCAATGCCTTACATCAGTCATCCCGCCGAACAGAGCCGAAATAAAAAAGGACGCTTCCCCGTTTTCCGGGAAGCGTCACTCTTTCTCTCTCCGGTTCCGGAGCGTGTCAGTTCAGAAGCTTCTTCATGCTGTCGGACGCAACATCGGCGAGTCCCTTGCCTGCCTTGTTCCTGACTTTTTTGTCGGCGCCCGCATCGATCAGAGCCTTTGCGCTCATCTCGTCGCCGCGGCGGAAGGAATAGAAGACCGGGGTGCACCCGGAATTGTCTTTCGCATTGACGTCGGCCTTTGCCGCGATCAGGGCGCGGACGAGGTTGGTGTTCCTGTTCTGAGCCGCGATGTGAAGCGGAGTCATGCCGTCGTGTCCGGGCTTGTTCACGGAAGCGCCCCTGGAAAGCAGCAGCTTGATCATCTTCATGTTGCCTGTTTCGGCGGCGCAGCAGAGCAGGGTGTTGTGTGCATAGCCGGTCTTGTTCACGTCGGCGCCGAGCTCGATCAGCTTCAGGAACACCTTTTCTTCTCCGCTCAGTGCGCGGTCGAGCACGGTCGAACCGTCTTTTGTGCATGCATTCACGTCGGCGCCGGACTTGACGAGCAGTTCGATGAGCGGGAGGTCTCCGGACCCGATCGCTGCCATGAGGGTGGTTTCGCCGTTTTCATCGACGGTCTTTACATCGGCTTTCATCTTCAGACATCCGGCGGCGGCCGTCATGTTTTTGCGGCTCAGCGCGGTCATGAGAGGCGTGCTTCCGTGGCGGTCCTTCAGATCAATCTTTGCGCCGCGCTGGACGAAGAGCTGAACCAGCGGGAGCAGTTTCGGATTGTCGGCCATGAGGGACAGCACATGGAGCGGGGCAATCCCGTTCTTGTCCTGAATGTTCATGTCGAGCGGAGCCTTGGCCGCGTTGACTGCGGGAGCCTGTTTCCCTGGTTCGGGCGTGAAGGCGGAAACAATGTTCTGGACATCGGCCGGAGTGTAGTTCTCGATCAGATATTTGAGCATGTATTCGCCGTCGCGGTTCTTCAGGTTCAGATCGACTCCCTTTGTCTTGAGAATCTCGGTGAGAATATGGCGGACATCGGAATTCTTTGCCGCGAGCATAAGCGCGGTGGTCCCGGCCTCGTTCGCCGCGTTGATGTCGGCTCCGGCCGCGACGAGGGCCCTGACCGTATTCTTTTTCGGCGTGTCGCACAGAATGTCGCACATGATCGGGGTGAACCCGCTCTTCGTCACGGCCTTCACATTGGCGCCCTTGGAGATCAGAAGCCTGGTGACCGCGACACTGCCGACGGCGTAGAACAGCGGAGTCTTTCCGTCATCGTCGACGATTTCCAGGTCGGCCTTGCGGCTCAGCAGAAGTTCGATCATGGGCTGGTCCAGGCGGATCACGGCCTGAAACAGGACCGTGCGCCCCTGCGAAAAGACTTCGTTGACGTCGGCTCCGGCATCGAGTTTTGCCTTGACTTGCGCCGTGTTTCCCATTCTGACGAGGTTCAGCAGCGAGTCTTCTCCCATGGCGCAGATTCCCATCATCAGCGCAGCCGCGATTCCGAACAGTTTCAGTTTCATCGAGTGTATTCTCCCTGATTTTTTTCAGATGAATTTTTGTGACTGCCGGAACAATACCACGCCGCAGATTTCTTTTCAATCGGAAAATAAATAAAAATATGTTTTTTATGTTAAATGGTGATCGGTCAGTCCTGCCGAGGGCGATGCGGTCGGGGCTTGATGCCGCGTGAGAAGAATACGCTGCGGAGCCGTCTGTCTGCACAGCGCAAAAACCGGGACGAGCGTGCCGTGGTCGCTGTATGCAAGAATCCGTTTGCCCTTGGCCCTGGCTTTGCTTTTGCCTTGTTGACGACCAGCATTCCCCACGTCTTGTACAGCTTGGCCGGCTCTTTGATCCGGAGCGTCATCAGCCACAGCCGGGCGGAGAGCAGCTTCGATTCGAGTTTCCCGATGATCATTTTCCCCTCCGGAAAAAAGACGCAAAAAAACACACGGGGTATTTCACCAGTGTGCTTTTCGGCTGGGCTTCAGAGCGCCCGGTCAGTCAGCGGTCATTTCTTGTCCGAGAAATCAAAACGTTTTAATTGCCAGAATATTTCCTTGATTGTCTCTGGCAACCCAGGAAGATGTTCCGTTGGTTCCATATTCGTAGATCAAACCATCTTCCTCGTCCTGAAACTTTTTAGGGACAAATGCGCCTGGCCCTACGCAAACTGCATCTGTTTTAGATTTTTTGGAAATTTTCAACGTCCGGCCTATTTCTTTCCCGCTCATATTGTTATTTTTTTTCATTTAATCCATCCTTTCGTTTTGAAAAGATCGTCAAATTCCCTGGAAATATCCAGAAAGTCATCCTGCTTCCACTGTGCATGCCAGTATCTACAATAGATATGCCTGCCAAAAGTATTTTCAGGCGTGCAGCAATGTATAAAAGTGGAA
>CAZHPP010000332.1:0-5001 GCA_964534535.1 uncultured Victivallales bacterium
TTTCCGCATCCTTCCGCAGTCTTTCCGCATCGAACGGCTTGAGAAACCGCACGTTCACGACCGAAGCCGGAATTCCGGACTTTTCCAGAATTTCCGCAGCTTCGAGCGCAAACACGCATTCGCGTCCGGAAGCCCAGAACGCGGCCTGAGAACCGCTCTTCAGTTCTTCGGCGCGGCCGGGCTCCAGCGGAGCGCGCGGCCCTTCCAGGTCGGCGGCGCTTCCGCGCGGATACCGGATCATGCACGGGGAGGAGAGCGAAAGCGCATATTCGAGCATGGCGCAGAGTTCGGAACCGTCGCGCGGGGCAAGAATCGTGAGCCCCGGCATGGCGAGCTCGAACGGAAGGTCGAAAATCCCGTGGTGGGAAGGACCGTCGGCAACCGCGCCCGCCCGGTCGGCACAGATCACGACCGGCAGGTTCTGGAAGCAGACGTCGTGACAGATGCAGTCCAGCGCGCGCTGCAGGAACGCGGCGTAGATGGCCACTACGGGCTTCATGCCTCCGCGGGCGAGTCCCCCCGCAAAGACGACCGCGTGCTCCTCCGCCATGCCGACGTCGTGGAACCGTTCCGGAAATTTTTCCGCGAAGACGGAAAGTTTCGTGCCCGTGGCCATGGCGGCCGTGACCGCACAGATCCGCGGATCCCGTTCCGCAAGCTCCGAAAGTTTCTTTGCGAACACGGTGGAAAAATCGGGCGCGGAAGTTTTTTTCGCCTTGCCGGTAGCCGGGTCGAACGCGGAAACTCCGTGATAGCGTTCCGGGGCGCGCACGGCATATTCGGCGCCGAGCCCCTTTTCCGTGATCACATGCACCACGATGGGGCGCACGGAAAGCTCGCGCACCTTGGTGAACTTGTCGATCAGCTCGCGGAGATTGTGTCCGTTCAGCGGGCCCACATATTTGATTCCGAGGTCCTCGAAGGCGATTCCGGAAACAAAAAGGCTTTTCACGGCGGCCTCGAGCCTGCGGATCGACTGGATCACGGGGCGTCCGAACGGAAAATGCCGCAGGAACACCTTGACCGAGGTCTTCACGCGGTTGTAGCGGCGTCCGGTGATGATGCGGTTCAGGTACCTGGAAACACCGCCCACGCTGCGGGAAATCGACATCTTGTTGTCGTTCACGACGATGATGAAGTTCTTCCGGTTGTCGCGGATGGAGTTCAGGGCCTCGAGCGAGATTCCGCAGCCGAGCGCGCCGTCGCCCACGACGGCCAGGACCTCGCCGGGGGTCCCGAGCGTTTCGCGCGCGGAAGCGAGCCCGATCGCCTCGGAGACCGCGACTCCCGCATGGCCGCTGCGGAACATGTCGTACGGCGATTCGTCGGGCGAAAGGAATCCGGAAAGACCGCCCGTCCTGCGGAGCGTGGAAAAGCGGTCCGCGCGTCCGGTCAGCAGCTTGTGCGCATACGCCTGATGACCCACGTCCCAGAGAATCCGGTCGTTTTCGCCGGAAAAGACGGATTCGAGCGCCACGGTGAGCTCGACGTCGCCGAGGTTGGAGGCCAGGTGTCCGCCGTTCGCGGAGACGGTTTCCAGAATCCTTTTCCGGATTTCGGCGCAGAGCTCCGTGAGCTCCGGGAGAGAAAGCTTTTTCAGATCGGAAGGCCGGCGAATGGAATCCAGAAGGGCCATGGCAGACCTCCGCTCTAGTGACGGAACATGAAATAGACCGCGCCGACCAGACAGAGCCCCGCCCAGAGATAATCGAGCTTGAGACCCTCCTTCATGTAGAGCGCGGAAAACGGCACGAACACGGAAAGCGTGACGACCTCCTGCATGATCTTCAGCTGGGAAAGCGTGAGCCCGCCCGAATAGCCGATCCGGTTCGCCGGAACCTGGATCAGATACTCGAAGAGCGCGATTCCCCAGCTCACGACCGCGGCAATGTACCACGGCTTCGAGGCCATGCTCTTCAGGTGGCCGTACCACGCATAGGTCATGAACAGATTCGAGCAGACCAGCAGAGCGGCTGTCTTCAGATAAACCATGAGATTATTTCTCCCTGAGATGAAGCGAATGAAGCGCCGTCAGCAGGTCGCATGCGCGGAAAAGCGCAGAATCCTTCCGCTCCGCTTCAGCCGAGGGCAGACTGCGGTCTTCGGCGGCGGGGAACGGCTGGACTTCGATCATCGGCCGGTACGGCGCATAGACTTTTTCCGCCTCCGGAAGTCCCGCGGGCGGTTGCGGAATCAGCAGCGTGATTCCATGGAACGGAACGGCCTTGCGTTCGAACGGCCTGCCCGCGGTCGGCGCGCCGAGCGTGACGGCATGGCGTTCGGACACGGCATAGCGCGCGGCGAGTTCGGGCGCGCCGGAAGTCTTCCCGCTCACCAGCACGGCCGCCGGAATTCCGGGATATTGTTTCGTTAGGACGGCGAACAGCTTCCGGTAATCGTCGAATGCGCCGCCGGACGCGCTTCTCAGGTCGAGAATCACGCCGGAAGGTGCCGTCTTTCCCTTGAACACGCGCTCGATTTCCGCGCGCTGGCCTTCGCCGGGGAAACCGATTCTGCAATAAAGAAGATTCCCCGAAGCCAGCATTTTCGGCCGATAAACGATTTTCAGCGAATCGGTTATTTTTTCCGGAGTTCCCGCCGCCGTGCCGGAACCGGTGACATCCAGCAGCTTCAGCACGGCGCGGTCCGCGTCGGCGGAAGTCAGTTTCCGGAACAGGGCGGGCTGTTCCTTTTCCAGAAGGGCAAGCAGTTCGGAAGCCCGTTCGAGATACGCGCGGGAAAATTCGGGGCGTGCCGGGACAGCCGGCTGAGATTCCGCCGCACAGAGCGCAAAAACTGAGAGAAAAAGAAGAACGGGAAAACTCCGCTTCATGCCCCATGCTCCCCGCCGGAAAGCTTCTTCATGACGATCTGCAGAAGCTCGAGCGTGACTTCGGCATCGTAGAGCGCGCGGTGGGCGCGCCCGGGCGTGCTGTCCCCGAGCTGGAACGCCTGCCGGAGCGAGGAAAGGCTGTAGCTCGGCATTCCGGGGTACGCCTTGCGGGCGAGCGTGACGCTGTCGTAGGCGCCGCCCTGCCAGAGCGGGAGCGCGGAACGGGCCAGACTCTGCATCAGGAATCCCAGATCGAAGCGCGCGTTGTGGGCGACCAGACGCGACCCCTCGAAGAATTTGAGAAGATTGTATCCGATGTCGTGGAACGGCGGGGCGGAAGCGACCATCTCGTCCGTGATCCCCGTCAGCGCGGAAATCTGGGGCGGAATGGGTTCGCCGGGGTTCACGAACGATTCGAATTTCGTGACGGAACCGTCCTTTTCGATCCGGACGGCGCCGATTTCGATGATGCGGCAGCGGACGGGGCTCATGCCCGTGGTCTCCAGGTCGAACACGGTGAACGGACCGGATTTTTCAAGCCACGCGGCCATGTCGGGGTCAGGCCTTTCCGTAGCCGTTCGGGTGCTTCGCCATCCACTTCCAGACGGAGTCGATGATGAGTTCGGGGGCCTCGAAGCAGGGCTTCCAGCCGAGTTCGGTCCTGGCGCGGTCGGAGCACGCAATCAGGCGCGGCGGATCGCCGGGACGGCGCGGGGAAACTTCGGAGGGGATCGGCTTTCCGGTCACCTTGCGCGCGGCTTCCAGGATCTGCTTCACGCTGTAGCCGCTGCCCGTGCCGAGGTTGTAGTGTCCGCTCTCCTTCGCGAAGAGCGCCTTTTCGTGCGCCTGCGCAAGGTCGAGGATGTGGATATAGTCCCGGATGCACGTGCCGTCAGGCGTGGGATAATCGTCCCCGAAGATCATGGCCTTTTCGCGGCGGCCGGAGGCAACCTGGAGCAGGATCGGGATCAGGTGGGTTTCGGGATTGTGGTCCTCGCCGTACTTTCCGGTGGCGCCGGCGGCGTTGAAATAGCGGAGCGCGGCATACTTGAGCCCGTAGATGCGGCTGTACCACTTCAGGACCTTTTCAAAGCAGAGCTTGCTTTCGCCGTAGGGGTTGATGGGGTTCTGCGCGGTGGTTTCCCGGATCGGGATCTCCTCGGGCTGGCCGAAGGTCGCGGCCGTGCTGGAGAATACGAAGGTCTTCACGCCGCCCGCGACGGCGGCATCCGCCAGGTTGATCGCGTTGGCAAGGTTGTTGCCGAAATACTTGGAGGGATTCTTCATGGATTCGCCGACGAGCGAGAACGCGGCGAAGTGCATCACGGCGTCGAAATGGCCTTCCTTGAGGATCCCGATGAGCTTTTCGCGTTCGCTGAGGTTGGCGTGGATGAAATGGGCGCGGGGATCGACGGCTTCGCGGTGGCCGGTGAGAAGGGCGTCGAAGACGGTCACGTCGTAGCCGCGGTCGAGCAGATATTCGGCGCAGGCGCTTCCGATGTAGCCGGCGCCGCCGGTGAGAAAGACTTTCATTTGCAGTGACTCCGTAAAATTTCGCTCAGAAGGACCAGTCTTCGCCGTGGGCCTCGTAATAGGCGGCCACATGGGGGACGATCGGCTTGATGAGTTTCTTGATGGCGCGGGCGTATTCGCGGATTTCCCACTGCGCATGCTCGCTGTCGCGCAGGGAAAGGAAATGCAGGAGATTGGAAAGGTCGACCGTGCCCCAGAAGGTGACCATCATGTTCTGCGGCAGGACGCCGCGGGCCTGTTCGCGGCAGACGCCCTTCGCGAGAAGGTCGTCGTAGAGCTTCAGGGAATCGGCGTTGTGCTTTGCGATCGATTCGCGGAGCGCCGCGTCGTCGAAGGACTCGTCGAGGAAAGAAGCCTGGCGGTTGGATTCGGCCTGGCGGCGGAGCTTCGGCGGAACGTAGAACTCCATGTCGATTTCCGTATAGCGGCGGGAAATTTCGTTGTAGGACCAGGTGCGGTGCCGGTGCCACTGTCCGCGGACGAACAGGGGACAGTGCACGCTGAACGTGAAGACGATGTGCTCCAGCGGGCTGGTGTGGCGGTTTTCGATCAGGTAGTTGAGAAGCCCGACGTCGCGGTCGTCCATGACATCCTTGAGTTTTCCGAAGGAGACGCGGGCGGCGTTGACGATGGTG
>CAZHPP010000333.1:0-4998 GCA_964534535.1 uncultured Victivallales bacterium
CTGCTGATGCTGATCTCCTTCGGAATCGGGCTCGCCATGATGCTTTACATGCTGACGCCGTGGTTCGGACTGATCCCGATCATCGTCTACTCGTTTCTCAACAGCATGGCGGGGGCTACGCACAGTCTGCTGATCAGCAACTACATGCTGGAAGTCTTTCCCGCCGCCGGACGGGCAGCCTATATTTCATTTTCGCGCCTGCTGGTCGGCATCTTCAGCATCATCACGGCATTCGCCACATCCGGGCTTGCACGTTTTCTGGAAGTGAGCGACTGGAGTTTCCGGATCGGCGGGGCAAGATTTTCCCGCTACCACCTGATTTTTTTCATTTCGGCTTTGATTGTGACAGCCAGTCCGCTGTGGCTGGCGGCAATCGGCGGGAAGATCGTAAAACCGCTTTCAGGAACGGGGGATAAAAAATAATTCCGCAGACCCGGCGTGATCGGGAACAGAACAATATTTTCTCACTGTTTCCGGCGCTTCCTCAAATTTCGGCGCATCTGCCTTCCTCAAATTCATTGCAAAAGGAATTATCATGAAAAACAGTTCAATCCCGAGGTCCTCGACCCCGCATTTTCATGCCGCTGTCTGAACCCGCCGGAACCATTTGACCGGAACGATCCGCATTTCTGGCTCTATCTGCGCGGAGAAAACGATCTGTTCCAGCTGGAACTCTGCAGGAAAACCGTCCGGCAGGCGCATCTGCTGGTGGGATATCGCGGAACGGTTCCCCTGCCCTTGAAAACCGTTTTCTTCCGCACCGCGGCTCCCGCAGGAACCCTGCATTTCCAGGCGTGCGGAACCTGCCGGGCCGTCCTGAACGGAAAACCGGCCGCGGAATCCGATGAATCGGACGGGATCCGGACGCTCAGGCTTTCCGAACCGGGGGAACTGGTGCTGGAACTTTCCGTGGCCGATCCGGCCGCGGACATTCCCGCACTCCGGCCCATGGATCCCGGCATATGGGAAGTTTCCGCCGACGGGCATGCATGGAATGCTCCGGAAACGCTTCCGCCGATGTTCAGCGGAGCGCCTCCCCATACGGCCGGACTGCCCGAACTTCCGCTTGCCTTCCGTCAGCTTGAAAACGGACTCTGCGACCTGGGACGCGAAGCGCTCGTGCGAATCGAAATCGAATCCGGGGAATCCCCCGTGCTTCATGTCGGAGAAAGCATGGCGGAAGCACTCTCCGACGATCCGAAGAGCATGGAACAGTCCTGTGAAATGGTCCCTTCCGGCAAAGGACGCCATGTGACGGCAAACCGTCTGGCCTGCCGCTTTTTCCGGATCGGGAACGCCGGCAAAGTTTCCCGGATTTCCTGCATGGGAGCGTTCGCCCCGCTGTGCTGGAAAGGAGCGTTTTCCTGGACTTCCGAGAGCAATGCAGTCTGGAGCGCTTCCGCATACACCCTCAGGCTCTGCACGCAGTATTTTACGCTGGACGGGATCAAGCGCGACCGAATGCCGTGGGGCGGCGACCTTGCGGATGCGCTTGTTTCCAACGCATTCGTCTTTGCCGAACCAGCTCCGATCCGCCGCACCCTGCGTCTGCTCGGAACGAACATCGACGCGGGAGAGGACATCAACCGGATCGTCGATTATTCGATGTGGTTCGCGATCGCCCATGACTGGTTCCAGCTGTACTTTGCCGAGCCGGACTTCCTGCGGGAAGAATACCCGAGGATCGTCCGCTGCATGGAAAGCCTGAATGCAAGATATGATTCCGGCACTCTGGGGGCCGTTCTCCGCGGTCCGAATACCATGGTGCTGATCGACTGGGGGGAGCCCATCGTGGAAAATGCGCTGAAGGCACTCTATGTCTGGAGCCTGAAGTCGGCGGCGAAACTGGCGGTTCGGACAGGAGATTCCGTTTCGGCGGCGGAGTGGCGGAACCGGGCGGAGAAGGTCTCGGATTTCCTGCGGAAAAACTGCATGTCTCCGGAAGGTCTTTTCTATTCGGATTCCCCGGACCGGAACAAGGCGTTCGGACGACATGTGAACATGTTTGCCGTTCTGGCCGGAATCGCCGCGGGGAAACAGGCTGCGCGGATTGCGGACTGGCTCTCCGGGAACGAAGTCCCCGATGTTGCCACGCCGTATATGGCGGTCTGGAACATCATGGCGATATCGAAGGGCGGCTTCCCCGAGCGCGCCGTCCGAAAACTGGAATGTCTCTGGGAACCGATGCTGGATCGCGGGGCAACCACGTTCTGGGAAGGATTCAGCGCCTCCGACCGCGGAAATGAAAATTACATCTTTTACAGCCGTCCGTTCGGGAAAAGCCTGTGTCATGCATGGTCGAGCGGGCCGGCATTTGCCCTGCCCCAGATCATTTTCGGACTTGAACCGCTGAGCGACGGCTGGAAAACATTCTCGATCCGGAAAAGGATTTCCGGATTCGAGGGAGCGGAAACCGCTGTGCCTGTGCCGGGCGGCTTCCTGAAGGCATCGGTCCATGCGGGACGCGTCGAATGCACGCATCCGGACGCATGTACGCCTGCCGTAATTTAAGCACCCGCCTCGTGAAAGTCCGGTCCCTGCGGTATTTTCGCGGCCATCCTGTCGGGAACAATGATTCCGGGGAATGGAGGAAAAAGCAGGGACTTGTGAGTATTTCCGTGAAAACGTCCGGACATTGTGCTGCCTGCGGAACGAAAGTCACGCAAGCAGACGTTCCGCATTTTCGGAATAGATCTTGGCAAGGACTTTTTCAGGAAGATTCAGCGAGTTCAGAAGCTCCTGATGAATGTTGTCAAAATAATCCCTGGCATAAAGAACGCGGTCCTGAAATTCGGTCAGGAATTTCCTGGTAAAGTCAAGGTCGCGGCTGAGAGCAAGACATCCGGAACCGGCGGAAATATCACAGTAAAGATTCGGATATTTGCGCATGAGAAGCGGAATCCTGCCTCCGGGGACAACCGGATCGGTCTTCGCCGGATAGCGCTGTTTCTTCCAGAGAGCGTCGTTGGAAATGTGAATCCAGAATCCGGGGGCGTGTCCGAGGAAGACCGTATCCGGACATGCCTTGAGCAGGTTTTCAAGGGTGTCGATTGTTCCGCCCCACCATTCTGTCCACGGGTCTTCCGGTGTTATCTGAAAATCGTAGTCGAAATGCAGCGTGACCGGCATGTGGAGTTTTCCGGCGGTGCGGAACAGCCTCAGACAGTCGGGGCTGTCATACATTGTGCGGCATTTCATTTCGCTGCAGCAGCGCGCGCCGTAGATGTCATGAGCGGCAATGAGTTTGCGGCTGGCGAGCGGATCGCGCGGATCGGGACCATATCCGAGGATGAAGCGCTCCGGAGCGCGTTCCTTGTAGGATATGCACCGCGAGAACGGAATCGGCCCTGCTGTGGTCGAAAGGACAGGTGCCGGAATCACGGAAGTCGTGGTTTCCATATATTCGCGGGGACCGCATTCCCAGCTGAACAGCCAGGTCTTTGCAATTCCGAAGCGGTCCATGTTCTCTATGAAACGTTCAAGATTGTGCCCGTGCCAGTCAGGGTGGTTGTGCGCATCGATGATTTTCATGACAGTTGAACTCCTTTCAGGTCCCGGCTTTCAGAACCACTGGATTCTATTTTATGCCAATGGTTGCAATATATATCAATAAAATTGAAAAGTCAAACCATCTGTAAAAAAAACATATTGAAAAGAAAGAAAGCATGTGGTATATTAATGAAACAAATGTATCAGGCGGAAGATTTCTGACAGAATGCATGACAAAACTCAAAAAGCTCTGGATGAACTGAGAAGCGGACTTCATTCCGGACGTTTCGGGGTGGATTTTCTGTTTTCAGAACGGAAGCTGTGCACCGGACTCCGTGTCGGACGCGGGGCGCTCCGCTCGATGCTTGAGACGCTGGAGCAGGAGAACCGCATCACCCGCATCCCCGGACTCGGCATGCGCATCAACAGCGCATTCGGGGGGAATAAGAAATTCCGGCGTTTCCTGACCATTGCCCCGTCAACCAGCCCGCGTTTTGCTGAATCCATGGCGATTCTTGCAGGAATCGCCGGAGCCGCGTCCGAACGCTCGGCTGAAATGGTTCTGCTGTTCGATTCGGAACACGAGTCCGGAGGACGCATTTCCGAAAGAATCGCGGCCGGAGGGTTCGACGGCGTGATCTTTCTGGAAAATTTTACAGAAAACGAATTTCAGCTGGCCGGCGAACGCAAGGTTCCGGCCATCATCGCCAATCTTGAAAATGAATCGGAATATCCTTCCGTATCCGTGGACTGCCGCCAGATCGGACGTCTCGCCGGACGCTTTCTTGTGGAACACGGACACAGGAACATCGGATTTTTCGGCGGCAGCACAGGAAACCGATTCATATACCGCGACATGTTTGCCGGCTTAAAGGGAGCTCTTGCCGAGGATGATATTGAAGTCAACAGGGATTTTGTCATGTTCGAGCCGGTCTTCCCCGATGAAGATTCTGTGCGCATGCATCTGGCAAAGCTGCTGAAAAATAATGAGAACAGACCGACAGCCTTCTTCGTCGGACGCGATTCACGCGCACGGCTGTTCTGCCGCGTCTGCGGCGAACTGAAGCTCCGCATCCCGGAAGACATTTCAGTCATCAGTTACGATAATCTTTCCTGGGACGAGGCCGCGGCCAGCAAGCTTACGACCATCGCACAGCCGGCCTACGATACCGGATACCGCGCACTGGAACTTCTGTATGATGCGCGCACGGCCGGGAAACCCATTGTTTCCGTCAAGCTGCCCGGAACGCTCGTCGAACGCGGAAGCGTGAAGACAATCTCCCGCTGACGCAAGATATGCATTTTCACAGAGACCGATGCTGATTCCTGCGCTTTCCACATGCCAGTAAAAAAGGACTTCCGGCATATTGCATCACCGGAAGTCCTTTCGGAGAGAGGTTTGGATTAATATTTAATCAGGCATGAGGCACCGGTTCGGCCTTGCGGGAATGGAACGGCCGGTCGGCCGCTTCGAGCTGATGAGCCGCCGCTGGAGTATCCTCGGCCTCA
>CAZHPP010000334.1:0-4996 GCA_964534535.1 uncultured Victivallales bacterium
TAAGCTCATGGTGGCGAACAAGGTCGGCAAACTGCCCACCGTCGACAGGGAAGGGCGTCTCGTCGGACTTTACAGCTTCACGGACGTGAAGACGATCATCAAGAACATCGCGCCGAACTACAACCGCGACTCGGAACACCGGCTCCGCGTGGCCGCGGCCGTCAGCCCCCACGACTGGGAGCGGATCCAGATGCTGATCGAAGCAGGGGTCGACGCGCTCGTGATCGACACCGCCCATGGCCATACCAAGGGCGTCATCGAAACCGTCAAGTATCTCAAGGACAAATATTCGAAGATCGACGTCGTGGCCGGGAACATCGCTGCCGGAGAGGCCGGCAAGGCGCTCCTCGACGCCGGAGTCGACGCGGTCAAGGTGGGAATCGGACCCGGCTCGATCTGCACCACGCGCGTGGTCGCGGGCGTCGGAATGCCGCAGGTTTCCGCCATCTACGAAGTCCGCAAGGCCATCGGCGACGAAGTTCCGCTGATCGCCGACGGCGGAATCAAGCAGTCCGGCGACGTGGCCAAGGCCATGGCCGTCGGCGCACACTGCGTGATGATGGGTTCCGTCCTTGCCGGAACGCTCGAGAGCCCCGGCGAAAAGATCATCCACCAGGGCCGCCGCTACGTCGTCTACCGCGGCATGGGCAGCCTCGAGGCCATGAAGGTCAACAAGGGCAGCCGCGAACGCTACGGACAGGCCGACGTCGACGACGTCAAGAAGCTCGTCCCGCAGGGCGTGGAAGGCATGGTTCCCTACCGCGGCGCACTCTGGGAAGTCATCACCCAGTTCGTCGGCGGACTCCGCTACAGTCTCGGCTACTGCGGCACCCGCACGATCCCCGAACTCACCGCCCATGCCAGAATCATCCGCGTTTCCTCCGCCGGACTGCGCGAGGCCCATCCGCACGACATCATCATGAGCAAGGATGCCCCGAACTACATGGCGGAAAGCGTCTGATCCATGCCGGATAAAAAATCGATTCTCTGCATCGGCGCCGGATACGTCGGCGGCCCTACCATGGCCATGATTGCCTCCAAGTGCCCCGACTATACGGTTACCGTGGCGGACGTCAACGAAAAACGCATCGCGGCCTGGAATTCGGACCGGCTTCCGATCTACGAGCCGGGGCTCGATTCCGTTGTCAGGGCCTGCCGCGGAAAGAACCTCTTCTTCACCACGAATGTGAGCGAGGCGATCCGGCACGCGTACATCATCTTTGTGAGCGTGAACACGCCGACCAAGACGTTCGGCGCGGGCGCCGGCATGGCCGCAGACCTCCAATACTGGGAACGCTGCGCCCGCATCATCGCGGAAAATTCCGACAGCACCCGCATCGTCGTCGAGAAAAGCACTCTTCCGGTGCGCGCCGCCGAGGCCATCCACCGCATCCTGCTGGCCAATTCCAAGGGAATCAAGTTCCATGTGCTCTCCAATCCGGAATTTCTCGCCGAGGGCACGGCCGTCCGCGACCTGGAACATCCCGACCGCGTGCTGATCGGCTCCATGCCCACGCGCGACGGCGAAGAGGCCCTGCAGTCCCTGGTCGACATCTATTCCCGCTGGGTTCCCCGCGAACGGATCATCACGGCCAACGTGTGGTCCAGCGAAATGAGCAAACTCGTCTCCAACGCCATGCTGGCGCAGAGAATTTCCTCCATGAACAGCATTTCGGCCCTCTGCGAACGCACCGGCGCCGACGTCACCGAGGTTTCGCACGCGGTCGGACTCGATTCCAGAATCGGGCCGAAATTTCTCAAGCCCGGAGTCGGCTTCGGCGGTTCCTGCTTCAAGAAGGACATCCTGAACCTGGTCTATCTCTGCGAAACCCACGGGCTTCACGAGGTCGCTGACTACTGGCGCGGCGTCGTGGAAATGAACGACTATCAGGAGCGCCGCTTCGTGGAAAAGATCGTCCGCTCCCTCTTCAACACGCTCTGCGGGAAGAAGATCGCCGTGCTGGGATTCGCGTTCAAGGCCGACACCGGCGACACCCGCGAATCCCCCGCAATCTATATTTCCCGGATGCTTCTTGAGGAACGGGCGCATCTGGCCATCTACGACCCCAAGGCGCTTGAGAACGCGAAGATCGACCTTGCCGGATGCGAAGACGTGGAATACGTTTCCGATCCCTATGAAGCCGTCCGCGGCGCCCACGCGATCGCCGTCGTGACCGACTGGCGCGAATTCGCCGAACTCGACTACCGGCGCATTTTCCAGCTGATGGAAAAGCCCGCCTTCGTGTTCGACGGACGCAACATTCTGGATCATCGGGCCCTGTTCGAAATCGGATTCGAAGTGAATCCGCTCGGACGCGCCGCGCTTTCGCACGTGGAATAAGGCTTCGCTGTTTTCCCGATGCAGGGAATGCAGGAGAACGCTCCCGCAGAGTTATGCCGAGGGGACGCGTCTGCCTTTGCAAGTCACACGGATCACATTTTTTCATTTTGTTTCTTTTTGGGTCTTGACAAAAATCAAAAGATGTGGTATAATGTTATCCAAACGATTGGATAACTCATAAAAACAGGGAATTCCATGGCGCCGAGACTGAAAGACATTGCGGAAGCGGCAGGAGTCGATGCCGGAACGGTTTCCCATGTCCTGAACAATCGTCCGAAGGCCGCCCTGCTGCGTCCGGAAACGTGTGAACGGATTCGCCGGATCGCATCGGAAATGGGATACTGCCGCGATGAGTTTGCCGCATCCGTGGCGAAGCGCCGCAGCAATGTGCTGGCCTTCATTACGGCCGACATGGGCGATATTTCCTATACGGGCCGCATCCAGAACGGCGTGCTTGATGCCGCATCGGAACGGGACTATGCCCTTTCGAACTACCATCTGACGGGGAAAAATCAGGAAGAAATCTGCCGCAGACTGGTTGGCTGGCGCACGGCGGGAGCGGTATTTCACATTGCCGCCCTGGAATCCGCTTCCGGGGTCATGGAGACTCTGACGAAGAACGGCATTCCGTTTGCCACGGCGAACCTTCTGAATCCGGACGGCATGGGCGTCACGACGGATGATGCGCAGGGAATTTTCGACATGGTTGCGCTGATGAAGCGGTGCGGTGCAAGGAAACCGGTGCTGCTGACAATAAAAGATTCCGATCGGACCGAATATCTTCTGAACCGTGAAGCAGGATTCCGCAGGGGAATTGCAGAATATTACGCCGGAATGGAACCTGAAATTGCAGTCTGCGGAATCGGCTGCGCCGACATGCCGCGGACAATGCCGGAAGAGCTGCGGGCCAGGGGCGTTGATGCTGTCGTCTGCATTTCGGATTACCTTGCATTCCGTTTTTCACAGGAATGTCAGTTCGACCGGATCCGGATCCCGGACGATATGCTGCTTTCCGGATTCGGCGGACTTTCGATTTTTGATCTGGCGATCCCGCGTCTGACGACGGTGCTCCAGGGATTCGAAGAGATGGGACGCCGTGCCGCGGAACTGGTTCTGGACTGTGCGGAACAGGGGAAATCCGGACGGACCAACGTGGTCCTTCCGGTCAAGATACTGGAACGCGAATCAACGGGAGAAAAGAGATGATCTGGAAGATGACGGAAAGGAAGTGCGGGCGGACTTTTTTCACATTAATCGAACTTCTGGTCGTGATTGCGATTATCGCGATTCTGGCAGGGATGCTGCTGCCTGCGCTGAACAAGGCAAGGGAAAAGGCAAGACAGTCCAACTGCATTGCAAACCTGAAACAGCTCGGTCAGATCACCAACAACTATGCGGACGACTATGACGGCTGGACGGTGCCCGTCGATTCGAACGGAAGCGCAGGGCAGCCGCTCTGGGGCGCCAGACTTTCCAATGCCGGGTACTTCGGCGGCGATCCGGCAAGCACGGACGGAAACAACCTCAAATATCATCCGGCCATCATGAATTGTCCGTCGCAGACGAAACCGATCGGGACTTACGCAAAGACGTCGACATGGCAGTACGGCAGCTATCAGTACGGGATGAATATCAATACGGGACTTTCCAGCAACGTCGACCCCAGTCTTCTCTGGAAAAAGCGGAGCTCAATCCGAAAGACAAGCCAGATGTCCGAAATTATGGATTTCGGATTCAGCTGGCACTACAGCTATTCAAGCACGACGGCATATACATTCGCCAGCTCGCGGCACGCGGGGGCGTTCGATTCGTCATTCATTGACGGACATGCGGCACCGCTGCAGTATTACGCAATTCCAACCTCAAGTTCAGATGTATTCTGGAAAGGAAAATGAACCAATGAGACTTTTTTCGTTCTCTCTCGCAGCTCTCGCACTCACCGGATTTCTCTCTATGGAAGTCCGCGCGGCAGGACTGGAACTCGCCAAAGACGGTGCGACCGGCTATCGGATCATCGCAAATCCGAAAAACCAGATGGATTCGTTCGCTGCAAAGGAACTCGCGGACGCTCTTCATGATGCCACAGGCGCAGAATTCCCCGTCTCGGAAACACGCGGGGAAAAGAATATTGTCATCGCCGCCTCAGCGGAAACGGATGTTCCCCCGGACGGATTTTCCATCCGGACGAAGGGAAGCGATCTTATTCTTTCGGGAAAGGGCGAATACGGGACGGTTTCCGCCGTCTATGAATTTCTGGAATCTCTCGGATTCCGCTGGTTTACGCCGTACGGCGATACCAAAGTCCCGAAAACCGGCACGCTGACAGTTCCGGAAACGAACCGGACCGGAGCCTATGCGTTCCGTGTCCGCGGCCAGTTTGATGCGGGATATCGGCATTTCGTCGATCCGTACGAATCGGCGCTGTTCCACTTCCGGAACCGCCAGAACGTCTGGCTCTGGACTGAAAAGGGCGCCGTTCACAACTGCATCAAGGCATATCAGCCGGATACTCATGCGCTTTCCACCTATCTGCATCCCGGAGTTTTCAATGAAAAGGACAAGAGCGGCCAGTTCGGGAAACAGCTTCCCTGGATTTCGGAAAAGGAATATTTCAAGAAGCATCCCGAATGGTTCCCCATGGACAAGAACGGCAAG
>CAZHPP010000335.1:0-4988 GCA_964534535.1 uncultured Victivallales bacterium
ATTTTTTCCGTCCTGACGAAACTGATCCTGATGGCCGTGTTCATTTTCGTGGGGGTCAACATCCGTCTGCACTTTGAGCAGAAGGCGGAGGACATCAACCGGGACGTGACGCGTCTCCGCACGAAGATCCGCCGCATGGACCGTGAAATCGCCAACCTGAAGATCCGGAAGGAAGAGCTATGCCGGTATTCGTATATTTCGAGCCGCATTGAACAGTACGGGCTGAATCTCCGCGTGGCCGAGCCGCAGCAGGTCCGGCGCGTGGTGCTGACGGATTTCGGCATTCCGCCGAGCCATCCGATGCGCACGGCCCGCCGCTGATGATCCGTTCCAGGCTGTCTGACTGAGGAGTGAAAGTTTCGGCGCATGGGCAAGTTCAGCGGAATGTCAAAACGCATGTGGATCGTGGTGCTGTGTCTCTGCGCCGCGTTCGGCTATGTGGTGTTCAAGCTGTACCAGGTCCAGGTCATGCGCCACGAGGAACTCTTCGCCAAGGCGCGCGCCAAGTACACGACCGTGACGCGCACGGCGGGCAACCGCGGCGAAATCTATGACCGCGACGGCTGTCTGCTGGTGGGCAACGAGCCGTGCTCGGACGTCTGCGTGGACCCCTCGCTGGCCGGAAGCGAGAAAAACTGCCAGGAGATCGCACTCCTGCTGTCCAAGGAACTCGGCGTTTCCGCCGACGAAGTCTATGACAAGCTCATGGACCGCAAGATTGTCTCCCGCGACGAAAAAGGTTCCCAGGTCACCCGCGAGCGCAAGTTCGCGATCATCCAGCCGCGGGTCGGCTATGACACCGCCGAACGCCTGAAGAAGATCACGGCCGAGCGCGGCATGAAAGCCGTGTTCTACCGCGAGACGGTCAAGCGCGTGTACCCGAAGAAACACCTTCTCGCCAACATTCTGGGCTTTACGAGCATGGACCGCGACAACGTCATTCCGCTCGTCGGGCTCGAAAAATTCATGGACAAGACCATCCGCGGCACCGGCGGCGAAGCCCTTTACGAACGTTCGCGCGACGGACTTCCGATCAGCTACGGCCGCTCCCGCACCCGCGAGGAACAGGACGGACTCAACATCTATCTGACCGTCTCCGAACCGATCCAGGCGATCGTCGAGGAGGAACTGGACAAGGTGATGTACGTCAACAATCCGCGCGCGGCCTACGCCGTGATGGCCGACCCCTTCACGGGGGAGATTCTCGCGGCCGCCCAGCGCCCCACGTTCAACCCGAACGACCTGCGCCACGCCGACCCTGAGGCGCTCCGCAACCGGATCGCGGAAGACACCTTTGAACCCGGTTCCGCCATGAAGCCGATCGCCATCTCCGGCGCCGTCGACCATGGAATCGTCACCCCGGAAACCGTGATCGACTGCGAAGGCGGCTACTGGGCTTTCGCCGGACGCCCCCTCAAGGACGACCACAAGCTCAAGCTCGCGACCGTCACGCAGGTCATCCAGGCGTCGAGCAACATCGGCACGGCCAAGATCGGCATCATGATGGGACGGGACGTCCTTCATGAAACCTTTACGAATTTCGGAATCGGCGCACGCACGGGAATCGAACTCAAGGGCGAAACCCGCGGACAGTACCGCGGAACGAAGAACTGGCGTCCCATCTATCTTTCGCGCTTCCCGATCGGGCAGGGCGTGGCCGTTTCGCCGCTCCAGCTTGTGCGCGCCTACTGCATGATCGCGAACGGCGGACACCCCATCCGGCTCACCATCGTGAGCAAGACCGTGAATCCGGCGACCGGTTCGGTGACGACCGGACACCAGCCGATGCCGCCTTCGTTCTTCCGCCGCCGCTCCACGCATTTCGAGATGGTCACCATGATGAAGACCGTCATGGACGAGGGCGGCACGGGCCACAAGGCCTCGATCCGCGGCTACTATGCCGCAGGCAAGACCGGCACGGCCCAGAAATTCGACCTCGAGACGAAAAACTATTCCAAGACCAAATACTTCGCGGACTTCATCGGATTCGTCCCGGCCGACCATCCGCGGTTCGTGCTGCTTGTGGCCGTCGACGAACCTCACGGCAGGACCTATTACGGTGCGAGCGTGGCCGGCCCCGCGTTCAAGGCCATTGCCGAACGCACCCTCAAGTTCCTTTCCGTGCCGCCCGACTATGATGCCGATGCCGCCGACGCCATGAAAAAATCCCTGAAGAAGAACAGAGTGGGAAAATGAATCCCGCCGTTGCCGCAGTCAGAGATTCCGGCGGCATCCAGGTGCATTCCCTGCCCGAATGCATGGATTCCCCCGTGCACAAGAAATCCGGACTCCAGATTTTCCGCTGGAATACGGAAATGTCCTCCCGGAACGACGGAGGGCTGTTCCTGAGCCGGATGCGCTATTTCGAATTCTACTGCATTTCGCACATGTACCGCGGAAACGGACTTTATCTGCGTTCCGGCGCGGAACCGGTCCCGATCCGTCCCGGCCAGTGCGTGCTCGTCTCGCCCGGAACCGTGCATACCTACGGCGCGGCACCGCATTCCGAATACTGCGAGGACACCGTGAATTTCACGGGGCCGCTCGCCAACATGCTTTTCTCCAGCGGAGTGTTTGCCGACGGCGTGTTCGACCTCGGACTTTCGCGGCTGCTGCTGACCGTCTGCCGGTTTGCCGCCGATCCTTCCGAGCATTCCCAGCTCAACGCCAATTTCGCGCTCCAGAAGATCCTCTATGATCTCTACAACCGCCGCTTCGAGAAGACGGGCGGAGAACAGTATCCCCGGATCGAAGAACTGCTCTCGCATCTCCGCGAGGACCACGAACACTGGTGGACCGTCAAGGAAATGTCCGAATTCTGCAATATGAGCGACGACCAGCTCCGGCGGGTCTTTCTCCGGTACACCGGAACGCTCCCGAAGCTTTATCTCGACAAGCTCAAGCTCACCCATGCCGCATCCCTGCTGGCCGAAACAGGACTGACCCTTTCCGAAATTGCAGCAAAGGTCGGATATTCGGATCCTTTCCATTTCAGCCGCAGGTTCAAGGCCGTCATGGGATTTTCCCCCCGGCGGTACCGGCTCGAAATCGTGAATTCCGCGGGACGCTAGCCTTCTGCCCGGCCGCAGAATTGCATTCTCCCCGCATATTTTGCACAAAAGTCCATTAAATTGCCTGAAAATCTATTTCCATTTCCATTTCCGGCCGTATTGTTACACCATATCCAGCCTTTCAATTCAACTCCAGGAGGAATGAAAATGGCAAAGGTCAGAATCGGTCTCATCGGTCTCGGCTTCATGGGAAGCACCCACTTCAGAATCTACAGAAGTCTCAAGGACGCCCAGATCGTCGCGCTTGCGGACGTGGACCCCGTCAAGCGCAAAGGCGACATCTCCTCCGTCAACGGAAACATCGGCAATGACGACAACACCAAGCCGCTCGACCTCACGGGAGTGAAGGTCTACAAGGACGGGCTGGACCTCATCAAGGACAAGAACGTGGACGTCGTCGACATCTGCGTCCCCACGCCGTACCACAAGGACTACATCGTGGCCGCGCTGAAGGCCGGCAAGCATGTCTTTTCCGAAAAGCCCCTCTGCCGCGACCTCAAGCAGGCGGATGAAATCGCCGCTGCCGTCAAGAAGGCCAGGAAGAGCTTCTACAACATCGGCATGTGCGTGCGCGCCTGGCCCGAATACGACGACATGAAGAAGCGCATCGACAGCGGCAAATACGGCAAGGTCATCTCCGCCGAATTCCGCCGTCTCTCCCGCGACGTGACGTACTCCGGCGCGTGGCAGAACTGGTACGTCGACGGCAAGCGTTCCGGCGGCGCACTGCTGGACCTTCACCTTCACGACACCGACTTCATCCGCTATCTGATCGGTCGTCCCGTCAGCGTGACTTCGTTCGGAATCACGGACAAGTGCACCGGCGGCGCGATCGACCATGTGGTCACAAACTACAACTTCGGCAAGAACGGCCCGATCGTGATGGCCACGGGCGGCTGGACCAGCGCCGAAAAGGTTCCGTTCGAGATGTCCTTCCAGATCATCTGCGAAAAGGCCACGATCCGCTTCATGAGCGAAGGCTACAAGATCTACCACACGGACGGCAAGGTTGAAACTCCGAAAATCAACGCCGGAAAGCTTCCGACCGGATGGCATCAGGAGATCGCCTACTTCGTCGACTGCGTCAAGAAGGGCGTGAAGCCGAACCGCTGGCAGACCTTCGATTCCGTGCTCGACGGCTTCAAGATCGTCATGGCCGAAGAGCAGTCCGTCAAGTCCAAAAAGCCCGTCACGGTCAAATACTGAGGAGGTTCCGCCATGTACAAGGCTCTGAACTACTGGGTGTTCGGCGGTTTCGACGGAAAGAAGACTCCGTACGAATTCATCGACTGGGCGAAGAAGCAGAAGCTCGACGGCGTGGAACTCACCGTCGGCGACTGCCTGAAAAATGACATTTCGGAAGCCGAATGCCGCAAGATTGCCGCCTATGCGAAGAAAAAAGGCATCGGGCTCCGCACGATCGCGACCGGCGCCGGCTGGAACTGCGCCCTCGGCGCCGATTCCGCCAAGGAGCGCGGCCAGGCCGTCGAGTTCGTCAAGCAGTGCCTGAAGATCGCCTCCTGGCTTGGCGCGGAAGCCGTGCTCGTGGTTCCCGGCGCCACCCGCGTGGCGTGGGACCCCAAGCATCCCGTCTGCTCCTACAAGAACGTCTGGAACAACACGACCGCCTCCGTGAAGAAGCTGATCCCCTTCGCGGAAAAGGCCAAAGTCGCCGTCGCGCTTGAGAACGTCTGGAACCGCTTCCTCATCTCCCCGATGGAATGGAAGTTCTTCCTCGACCAGTTCAAGTCCAGATGGATCGGAATCTATTTCGACACCGGCAACGCCTGCCTGAACTGCCGTCCGCAGGATTTCCCTGAAATCCTCGGAAAATACATCAAGGCAGTCCACCTCAAGAACTTTGAGGAAACGGACTGCGCCGGAGGCCTTCACGGCTTCGGCGACGACCTCATGAAG
>CAZHPP010000336.1:0-4962 GCA_964534535.1 uncultured Victivallales bacterium
GGACGAGCTCGGCAGAAAGGCGCGTCACGTGATCCGCCGTCTGGAGGAACTCCGCGCGAAAGGCAGTCTCTACGAAGGCGTCCCGCTTGACAACGCTGCCGGCGGAAAGCCCTCCGGAATGCTGAAGATCGTGACCGGGAAAGGCCAGGTCGTCGAAGGCATGGACATGTCCCTGCCGGACAACCGCATCCTCCGCGTCGCCTACATGCTTCATCAGACCGATCCCAACGTCACGCTCGTTTCCAAGGACATCAATCTCCGTCTGAAGGCCGACGCCCAGGGTGTCCCCGTCGAAGACTTCGAATGCCAGAAGGTCAATTTCGACGAACTCTACTCCGGCAACACCGAAATGAACATCCCGGCCGCCCAGCTTGACGCCCTCTACCGCGAAGGAAAGATTCCCTGCTCCGATCCGAACATCTATCCGAACGAATTCGTGCTCCTTCACGACGAGACGAACCCGAAGCGCTCCGCTCTCTCCTGGATGCGGAACGGACACCTTGAGCCGCTCCCGCAGAACACCTCCGACCACGTCTGGAACATTTCTCCGCGCAGCAAGGAACAGCGCATGGCGCTTGCCCTGCTGATGGATCCCTCCATCCAGGTCGTGACCCTGGTGGGGCAGGCCGGTTCCGGAAAGACCCTCCTCGCCCTGGCCGCCGGACTCGAGAGCGTGCTCCAGCTGAACGCCTACGACAAGCTGCTCGTCTCCCGCCCGATCATCCCGATGGGCAACGACCTCGGGTACATGCCCGGCGGAAAGGATGAAAAGCTCGACGTCTGGATGCAGCCCATCTACGACAACCTGGACTATCTTATGCGCAGCGACAAGCGCGATGCCCAGAGCGTCCGCCGCCAGATCGAGGAACTCAAGCGCAGCCACAAGCTCGAGCTCGAGGCCCTCACCTATATCCGCGGCAGAAGCATCCCCAAGCAGTTCATGATCGTCGACGAAGCGCAGAACCTGACCCCGCACGAGGTCAAGACCATCCTGAGCCGCGCGGGCGAGGGCACCAAGATGGTTCTCACCGGCGACCCCTATCAGATCGACAACGCCTATCTCGACGCTTCCAGCAACGGACTTTCCTACGCGTCCGAGCGTCTGAAGACTCTGCCGATCGCTGGACACATCACGCTGCGCAAGAGCGAACGCAGCCCGCTTGCCTCGGCCGCGGCCGAACTGCTCTGAGCCTGCATCGGGGAAAATTCATGACCATTGCTGAATTTCTCGGGGAACTGGACGCCCTCAAGAAGGACGGGCGTCCGGTTCCGGAGCATACGGTCGACAGCGTCAAGGCGGGAGACCCCTCCCGGAACCTGACCCGCGCAGCCATCGCCATGTTCGCCACCCCGGACGTGATCCGGGAGGCGGCGGACTGGGGCGCGGAACTCCTGATCGTCCATGAACCCGTCTTCTACAACCATGAGGACGTCTTCGATCCGAAGGACGCGCTCATGGCGAAGAAGGCGGAACTCTTCCGGAAGGCCGGACTCTGCGTCTACCGCTTCCACGATCATCCGCACTGCATGGAAAACGACATGATCGACGTCGGCACGATTCAATCAAGCGGACTTGACGGAACCGTGACGGGAAAGCCCTTCTGGGCCGTCACCGAGTTCCGGCTCAATTCCCCCATGACAGCGCGGGAACTTGCCCGGACTCTCGAGAAAAATCTCGGAACGGAGCACATCCGGATTGCGGGATCCATGAATTCTCCCGGACGCAATATCGCGTTCGCCTGCGGAACGCCCGGCCACCTTGACGAAATGCTGCTCGGAAACGAGATCGATTTCATCGTGACGGGCGAAATCTGCGAATGGGCTTCCGGCGAGCGCGCGCGGGACCTTTCCCGGCTCGGCGGCGGGAAGGCCATGCTGGTCCTCGGACACTGCATTTCGGAACGTGCCGGAATGCGTCTCCTCTGCGACATCCTCCGGAAGAAATACAAATCTCCTGAATTCCGCTATTTCGAGTGCGGCGGGCTCTATTCTTATACGGACTGATCGGAACGGAAATCCTCCGCGGAAGACAGAAACGGAAGTTTGAAATTACGGCCTCTTGAAAAATAATGCGGGAGCTGTTATATTCCGGTCACCAGCGTGGAGGATTTGTCTTGATGAAATCATTGTTTGCCGTTTCCGCCCTGATTGCCGCGGGCGCTCTGCTGACCGGATGCCGGAGCACACCGCCCCCGCAGGAGTACCGTCACGGATTCTGTCCGCCTTCCGAAGTCATTATTTCGGGTCCGGCCCGTGGACCGGCTGTTCAGTCCGGTTCCCGGAGCACACCGCAGGGCGGTGCGAATGTCAGGACGTACGTTCCGTCGAAGAACCGCCGCAAAGTCCAGGCTCCGAAGCAGGAATCCGAAAAACTTCCGCCGAAACAATGACCGGATCTCACAGGGGATGCCATCATGAAATGTCCGTTCTGCGGTGTGGAACTCGAACTGACTCCCGAATTCGCTGACCGCGTGGTCCGGTGTCCTCAGTGTTCGGAATTCTTCAAGACGCCTCCTTTCGTGAAATGTCCCGTCTGTGAGAGGGGCGTCTGGGGGCGGCCGAAACTCTGTGTGGGCTGCGGCTACAATTTCGAGACCGGAATGCTGGAACGGACGACGACCGGACCGGAACAGGAATCCCTGAGCCTTCCGCAGAAAGCGGTGGTTTATCTCTGCGACAATCTGCCCGGACTTTTCCGGGCGTCCACGCTGATCGGCGCGGTCATCTGCGCCGTGCTGGCGGTCCTGGTGGCCGGACTCGGACTCGCCATGATCGGAATGGGCGTGTTCCTGACGGGCATTTTCATCCTTGCCGCCGCCATGATGGTTTATCTTCAGGGGCTGGCGTTCCTGTGCACCGGACATTTCTGTCTTCTGCGGTCGGCCTATGAGGAAATGACCGGGTCCACATGGTCTCTTTTCCTGATTCTCGGATTCCTTCCGCTCATCGCTGTCCTGATCGTGATGGGAATGGTGAAAAATGCTTAAATTCAAATGTCCGAACTGCAGAATCTCCTTCACCGCCGAAAATTATGTCGCCGGACACAATCTCGCCTGCGAATGCGGCGAAAAATGGCATGTCCCGGAACTGCCCGCCGAAGGCGATTTCTCCGTCTGCCCGAAATGCGGCCATGCCGACGGGTTCGATGCCGTCCTCTGCACGCAGTGCGGATTCAGTTTCCGCACGGGGCGCATGCCGGGGGAGAACGTTCCGGAAAGCGCGGCTGCGTCCGGAAGCCGTTCGTGTTCCGGACGCGTTGTGATGCTGGTCCTGCTGGCGGTTCTGCTGGCCGCTGCCGGAGCGGTCTGGTATGGTTTCTCACGGTCGAAGATCGGGCGTTCCGGAGAGTTTCCGCTCGGCAGGATCGGGGCGTCATGCGAGTTCAACGGCGTGAAGTTTTCGCCGTTCCGGCCGGGCAGTCGGGAGGAGTCGCCGCTGCATGCTTCAGAGGGAACGAAACTCTTCGCCTTCACACAGCAGCCTGCGAATGTCCTGACGCCGGGAAGTTCGTTGTTCCTGGCGGCGGGACCGGACGGCCGCGTCAAAGCCGTTTCCGGGATGTTTGTCACGGGAACGAATCTTCTTGGATTTTCCCTGCCGGTTTCATCGGCCAGACTGTTTTTCGACCGTCTCTGTTCCGAACTGAAGCTGGCGCCGCTGAACGACTGGAAGAGTCATACGGAGGGGGAAGGCATTCTGCGGAGAACCGTGAGCAGGATTGAGCGGAAGACGGATTCCTGGACGTTTGAATGCACCCGGAGTCTGAGTTCATCCGGACAGTCGGTCACGGAGCGGTATGAGTTTTCGTTCCGGCTGAACGGCGCGCCGCCTTCCGCCGGAACGGAGAAAGCGGGCGCGCCGTAAAAACTGTCTGACTTCCGGTGTCCGGCTTCAATTCTTCTGCGAAATCTTGAACTCGGCACGGATATTGCTGATGGTCACATCCGAACCGCTCATGACCTCAAAGACAAGCCGGATATATGCGTATTCGATTTTCTGGGGAATGACGATCATGCCTTTCACCTTTCCCGGGACATCGGGTTTTACCGGGACGGAAACGATGTTCGATACAAAGATGTTCTTCTGATTGTATGTATATGCAAGAAGCCGTACCTGTCCTTTGCCTTTGACATCGGCCTGCATTTCGATTCTGTCCCCGGGGGTGACCGGGACACCGGAAGCGGTGTAAAACGGCATTGACAGAGTTGTTGTCTTCACGCTGATGGCAAAAGTTCCGGACTCCGTCCCTGCAATGACCCTGGATGTGCCGACATTGCCTGCGCCATATTGATTCTTGACCCAGCCTGCAGGTGCGGCCGCATCCGGTTTTGAGCCGTCGAAATTCCCGTTGATCCTGATTTCCTCCGCGGCAAGAACCGATGCCGCCGCGATTGCCGCCGCCATGAAAAATGCTTTCATTTCTTTTCTTTCCTTTCCGAGTTGTTTGAATGCGCTCTGTTCAAAAATATTATCTTGTTCTCAAAAGATTGCGTGATCGAATTCAATCACGGCCATTGCATGGCACGTGAATTCAGGAATCACGAAAGAGATCCTTCCGTCCCCCGTTTCTTCAAATTTGAGCACTTTCCCTTCCGGCTGAAGAACCACTCGCTTCACAGGAGCGGGAACCTGAAGTTTCATCCGGACCTGATACAGCGGAGGAAGGTCTTCGATCAGTTCTGTCGGGGTCAGCAGTTTTTGATTTCCTCCGGGATCCAGTTCGCCGCCGCGCAGAACAGTCGGCGCATACAGGACATGACAGATGAAACGGTTTTCCTTCGGCTGTTTCATCAATGTCACTTTTCCTGCGGATGGAAGATTTTCAACCGAAACCTGGTATTTCCCGTCGAGCAGCCTGTCCAGCGCTCCGGCGATGAATGCCTTGTGCATGACTGCGCCGGTCGCCTTATACAGAGAAAACACCGGGTGGGCGAAATACAGCAGATTCCCATTCAGGACTGC
>CAZHPP010000337.1:0-4956 GCA_964534535.1 uncultured Victivallales bacterium
AAAGTCCTTTCGCAGCGGACTCTTGCCGGATATTCCGCCTGGCTCGCAAATTATAAGAAGGCCGTGGAAAAGAACGAGTTCCCGCCGATGCCCCCCGCCTACCCGGCTGAGTTCAATGTCCCCTCCGGACACCCCGTGTTTCCCGGCGTGCTTTACAATTCCATGATTCATCCGCTGGTTCCGTTCACGGTGCGCGGTGCAATCTGGTATCAGGGCGAGAACAATCTTGGCGACCCGCTCTTCACGGAAAAGCTCCATGCGCTCTATAACGGCTGGAGCAGGGCGTTCCGCAACCCCGAATTCAAATTCTATTTCGTCCAGCTTGCCCCGTTCAATTACGGTAAAGGAAGAGAACTCCAGCTCCCCGAGACATGGGCGATGCAGCAGAAATTTGCCGACGAGGAGAAAAATGCCGGAATGGCCGTCATCACCGACGCCGGAAACATTGCGGACATTCATCCGGCCGACAAGCGTCCGGTCGGGAAGCGTCTGGCCATGCTCGCGCTCGAACGCGACTACGGGAAGAAGGACCTGAAGGCCGATTCTCCCCGTTACGACTCTTTCAGAATCGACGGCGCGAAGATCGTGCTTTCGTTCAAAAACGCAGGGGGATGGACCGTCACGAGAGGGAAGGAACCCGCTCATTTCGAAATTGCCGGAATCGACGGAGTCTTTTATCCCGCAAAAGCCGTCATCGACGGCGCGAAGATTGTGATTTCCTCGGGAAAGGTTCCGGAACCGAAGCTCTTCCGCTATATGTGGAACGGCCTTTTTGAATCCAATCTGAAGAATGAGGCGGGCCTGATCCCGTCCGCCTTCTTTGTCAACACGCTGAAGGAATCGGATTTTCTTGCAAAGCTTCCGGAAGGGGATCCCGTGTACAAGTACAACCTCCTTTCCGGTGCGCAGGGTCAGTCCGTCAGGTATCTGGAGGACAATGCGAAGAAATTTGCGGGCAAAAAGCTGAAACGCGTTACCTATTTCGCGCTCCTGTGCGGAAGGGACGACACGTTCCGTTTCATGAAAGTTTCCATGGATGCGTTCACGCAGGATGCTTCCAAGCTCGGAATTCCGGCCTTTGCCGCAAAAGCCTCCTTCCAGCAGACGGTGAAGAACATGAAGGTCGAATCCAATGTTCCGGGACTTTCCGGAACCTTCCCGGAAGGAAACATCGAGTTCTGGCCGAACAGCTACGGCGGAGCCAATGCGAAGAACGTTCCGGGCGCTTCCGGCAGCACGCTGGATTTCGGAGACCAGTGCCTTCCGAACGGGGACTACGGTTCCATGCAGATTCACAATTTCCGGAACCGGCAGACCGTGTTCGCCTTCAACCACTGGAGCGCGGGCGCGTCGGCCGACCTGGGGATCGGGAATCCCCCCGGACCGAACACCGACTGGACCTTCTCCAAGTCGGCTTCGCAATACCGGAAAGCGACTCTCTGGATTTTTGCCGAAGCCGAATGAGTTCCTGCATTTCTGTTGCTTTTCCCGGCGGCGTCCGAACCAGACACCGCCGGTTTTTTTGTATGTTTCCTGCTGCGGAAAGCGGCGGGTTCAGGAAACAGGCGGCGGAGCAATGCGGCGCTTTTTTCAGAATGGGGGGCGGGTCCCGTCCGTCTTTCGCGGCGCAACCTGATTGCGGACGCCGCTTCCTCGCTGGATGAATACGGGATTCCTCTGCCGGTCTGCCTGCCGAACCACGCGGTCGCGAGCGACCGGCAGGCGGGCGAGAACCCGGGGGGCACGCCCCGCTGGGGCCGGAAAGTCAAGGGTGGTTTGACGGCTGTGACGCCGTCCACGATCTTGACTGGCCGAAAATTTCAATCACCGCGCATCTGGGTTCCAAACTCGTAACCATGCCGGACGCGCCGTCCAGATGCTTGACCAGGGAAAATTCACCGGGATCATCGGGGTTGGCTGTTACGACTCCATCGCGAAAAAGATCGCTCCGTTAGTCAAGATTCCGCTGGAAAAGATTCCGTAGGATGAAAAAATCCATTTTTACAGGTTCGGGGTTATTGTTTCAGCATGATCCGGAACATGTTCCAGGAGGCCGGATCGAGTCTTGCCGTAAGCGTGTTCCCGGAAAGCGAATACCGTTTTGCGGGAATCGGTTCCGGCTTCACGGCTTCTTCCGTTTCCGTGTTGACGGCGTCGAGGCTTGAATTGTAAATCCGGATTCCGGCCGCGACTTTTTCCGGAACGAATCCATTCATGCGGAAGGAAAATTCCATTTCGGAGTCGAGCGAACGGTTGATCGCGAATACGCGGAGTTCCTTCCCGTCGCGGCTCAGCACGGCGGTTCCCAGAAGATATTTCACCGGACCGCAGATGCTGTTCGAGATTTCGTATTCGGGCGATTCGATCTTTTGAAAGAGGACGGTGCCGCGTCCGTAGCGGGATGTCAGCTGGAACGGGTAATAAGTGGTCTGTTTCCAGGCGCCGCCGCCCTTGCGCGTCATGATCGGCGCAATCACGTTGACGGTCTGGGCGAGGCATCCGATTTTAAGGCGGTCCGCATGGTTGAGCATGGCTGCCAGGATTCCGCCGACCACGAGCACGTCGGCCATATCGTAGATTTCCTCGTTGATCGGGCGGGCAGGGTGCCATTTTGTTTCCGGATGCGCGTTCGGATTGCCGCGGTACCACACGTTCCATTCGTCGAGGGCGAGTCCGATCTGCTTCTTCGATTTTTTCTTTGCGGAGGCTGCGTCGCAGAGCGCGATCGTGTCGCGGATCTGGCGGTCGAGGACGTCGGGCGCCCCGAGAAATTCCGCGCGTCCGTTCGGCGGGCAGCCGAAGTAGGCGTGCATGGAAAGATAGTCGATGTCATGGAATGTTTCGTTGAGGACCTCGGAATCCCATATGCCGAAGGTCGGTATGGAGCGGGAGCTGGAACCGCATGCGCAGAGTTCGATCGAGGGGTCTGCGAGCTTCATCATTTTTGCGGCTTCGTGCGCGATCCGGCCGTATTCCGCGGCGGTCTTGTGCCCGATCTGCCAGTCGCCGTCCATTTCGTTGCCGAGACACCAGAGTTTGATTCCGTGGGGATTCTTCGTGCCGTTTTTTCTGCGGAGGTCGCTCCAGTATGTGCCGCCGGGAAAGTTGCAGTATTCCACCAGTTCCTGCGCGGATCTGGCCGTGCCTGCGCCGAGGTTGACGGCGACGAGCGGCATGGTGCCGACCTTGCGGCACCACTTCATGAATTCGTCGATTCCGATTTCATTGGGTTCGAGCGCGGCCCATGCGTAATCGGCGCGGACGGGGCGCTTGTTTCGGGGACCGACCGAGTCGTGCCAGTCGAAGCCGGAAACGAAGTTCCCGCCCGGATAGCGTGTGACGGGCATGCCGAGGTCCTTCACGAGTTTTGCAACGTCGTTCCGGAATCCGTCGGAATCGGCCTGCGGGTGGCCGGGTTCATAGAGACCGTCGTAAACGCATCTTCCGAAGTGTTCCACAAATCCGCCGAAAATACGGTCGTCCGTTTTTCCGATTTCGAACTCCGAATCCACGGTCATCTTTGCCTTCATGGGAAAACTCCTTTTGAAATTCTGCAATTCCTGGTTATATTCCTGTCACGGATAATATAAGCCGGACCGCACCGAAATCAAATGAAAGTGACTTTCCGAAATTATGAACAAGCTTGCCAAAACTATCGTCATTCCCTCCGGATGCGTCGAGCGCTTTGTGGATTTTTCCGATCTCCGCGGCGGGAAGTCGTGGTTCGGCGAAGGCGTGTTCATGGCCGCAAAGGCGCGGCACGTTCCGGACTACCGTATTGACTATCCCCGGCCGAAACGGCACAGCGTCATGTACTGTCTGAAGGGAAGCTATCCGTTTGAATATGGCGTGGAGCGCGGGGTCCTGACTCCGGGATCGTTCCTGGTCCTGCCCGCCGGAACGCGCCAGACATTCCGTACGGATGAAGTTTCCGGGGCCGTCTTCTTCCTGCTGGATCCCGCCGTGTTCGGCAGTGCCGTTTTCCGGTTGAAAAAGACGGAGAACGCATCTCTGCTTTCTATGCTGATGGAAAAGGCGCTTTCGGAACAGGCGTCCGGCTCGCCGGGAAGCGCGCGGATCCGGGAAAATATTGCGAATCTTGTGATCTCGCTTGTCCGCGGAGAACTTTTTGAAGAACATCCGGAAACCGCTGCGCACCGGCTTGAAACCGAACTCCGGAAACATCCGGAGCGTCCGTGGACCGTGGAGCAGATGGCCGCGTTCTGCGGACTTTCGGCCTCTCACCTGTTTGCGGTCTGCCGGCAGGCCGCGGGATGTTCTCCCTGCGGCCTGCTCACCGGAATCCGCATGGAGCTTGCGGAAACTCTGCTTTGCCGGACTGATTACCCGGTAAAGGCGATTGCATTCCAGTGCGGATATGAACTGCCGTTTTCCTTTACGCGCGTTTTTGCCCGGCGGCACGGCGGAGTTCCGCCGGAGCGCTGGCGCAGAAAAGAGCCATGATTCGCAGAGTTTTGAAATGATCAAAAACGACATGCTTTCATCAAACAGGCTATTTACTTTTGTTTTGAACGATGTATTTTTACTCCATGAAATAAGGAAAGGTCATCTTTCCTGAAAATAAGGAGTTCTTCCATATGAAGAAAACATTCAGGCTCGCCATTGTGGGACTCGATACCAGTCATGCCGTCGAATTCCCGAAACTGATTCAGGACCCGAAAACGCCGGCTGATTTCAAGGTGAACGGGCTTTCCGTCACACGGTGCCTCCGCTTTGAAACGCCATTCCAGAAGAAGGAGGGGCTTGACGCGCGGCAGGCATATCTCGAAAGCATCGGAGTCATGGTAACCGAAGATTTCGATACCGCCATGGCCGACTGCGATGGAATCCTGATTGAGATCAACGATCCCGCCTTCCATCTTCCGTACTTTGAAAAATGCGCAAAGCTCGGCAGGCCGCTGTTCCTTGACAAGCCGTTTGCGGATACGCTGGAAA
>CAZHPP010000338.1:0-4954 GCA_964534535.1 uncultured Victivallales bacterium
TGGAAGAGGCGTTTTTCATCTTTTCGGGACGGCCCGGAATCACCTGGGAAATACTGGTCGGATTTATTCCGCCTGCGGCAATCCAGTCATGGGTCGCGCCGAAGGCGTTGATTCCGTAGTGCACGTATTCGAAGATCCAGGAATTGGTCCAGTTCGTCATATACTTCGGCCAGGCATTGCTCTGGTCGTTTGCCGGGGAGACATTCAGGGAGGGGCACTTCCAGAGTTTCGGCGATGAGACCAGCCTGGTGTTAGCCAGCAGATAGGCCCAGCCGTAGTCCGGAAGTTTTGTGGCGCTCGGCGGATAGTAGCTGTAGCTGTCGACGTACATCAGTATGGGATAGTTGAGCTGCTTGAGATTGTTGAGACACGAGGTCTTCCGTGCGGCTTCCCTTGCCTTGTTCAATGCAGGCAAAAGCATGCCTGCCAGAATGGCGATGATCGCGATGACGACCAGGAGCTCTATTAATGTAAAAATCCCGTTTCTCTGAAACTTTTTTCTGTCGTTCATTTTCAGCTTCCCTTTCGTTTTTTGTTCAGGATCATGTGCCCGAATCCATCGGGCGCATGATCCAAAATATGTTTTCTTCCTCTGGTCTTGCTCAGTTCCTTGTGAGTCATGCACAAGTCAAGGAGCGGATATCTGTCAGGCAGACTTCTGCACAGTGTCCCTGTCATTTTGGACAGGAACATTGCGCGGGAGGTTCCTTTCCGGACGCGTGAAAATCAGTCGGGCTGGTTCATTCTCCCTTCCTGATCTGGAAGATGCCGGGGGCTTCCACGGCAGTTTTGCCCTTTCCTGCCGTTTCTATGACCAGCTGCATCCTGTTGAAATCAAGGCCCTCGACGCTGAAGGGCACCTTCAGTTCCGATGCCCTGTCCGTGGTATTCCGCCACGCTGTGTTGATGCCTTTGACCCAGCTCCGGTCCTTCCAGAGGCCCAGATAGACTCTGTGCCGCATGTTCTGATCCCGGGAAGACGCCTTGTAAACGAGCAGATAATCTCCGGAGGCCGGCCGCGTCAGGGACTGCGTCAGGACCACATTCTTTGTCCCCGAGTCCAGAACCAGCCTGCCGTTTTCCGCGGTGACGGACTTCTTGTCGGAAGCACTCCAGTGGTTCGGAACGCTGCCGGGCGCGGAGGCGAACTGACTGTTCCCGACAAGATTGTCCTTTCCAAGGGTGAACTCGGGTTCCAGTCTGATCTGCTGTCCGGGAGCCGTCACAACGTTTTCCGGCGAGGTGAAAAAGATCGGAGGACACGGTGCGCCGAGGCGGATCCTGTGATCTTCCACGACATTGTAGAGCCTGAGTTTCCAGAGTTCTGCTTTTTCCGTCGGTTTGCGTGAAACGGCAAGAATCTTATTCCCGGAAAAGCGCTGCGGAATATCCGCGAGTTTCTTCCCGGAGACGTCGTAAAGCGCCGCGCAGAGGGGTTCTTCCGCTTCAATTTCGACCAGCACCTGCTTCTGGTCCGGATTCACCAGAAAATAGAGTTCGGAATTGTTCCGGAACAGCCAGACTTTGCGGTCGGCGGGCAGTCCCTGTCCGGGAGCGCTGCTTTTGACCGTGACGGTATGGCCTCCCGCCTTGAAGTTGAATGTGAAGGAAGCAGCGGACTGCGAGGAGACCTGATATTTCTTTTCGCCTTCGCCGAGCGTGAAGCTGTCAAAGCGTCCGCCGTTGTAATCCAGCACTTCCACCTTGACGTTCGGAACCGTCGCACCGACGCGGTCGACGCGCATGGTGATTTCCGCTTTTCCGCCCGCGGGAAGCCACTGGACGAACGTCGAATCTCCGCGGAGACGGATCGTGCTGTCGGACTTTCCTTTCAGGCCGGCGGGGATGGAATAGTTTTTCGAGTTGAACGGAACGGTGTGGAAACTCCGGAGCATGGCATTGGGCCGGTTTGCCGCCACGACCGCCTTCAGGTCGACCGGCTGTTTTCCGCTGCCGTTTTCAAGGACGGGGGTTCCAGAGACGGTCGTCAGACCGGCAATGCCGAGTCCGTGAACGACAACGGGAGCCCGTCCCGCCTTGTCGCGGATGCTCAGGTTTCCGAAATTGAGGTTCCCGAAATTGTCGGAATGGCCGCTGGCGAGTGCAATTGCGGCGCAGGCGCTTCCCGTATTGTCAACAGTGCAGTTTTCAAACGTGACGGATGCTCCGTTTTCGCTGAAATTGTTCAGACGGAGTGCTTCGCCGTCGCCGCTGTTTTCAATCCGGCAGTTCTTGAACGCGATGGTTCCCTTGACCGGGGAAATGCCCGGAAAGGCGGGGTCCATGCGGATGCCGCCGGTTTTGTTGCCGGCGATCCGACATCCGTCGATCACGATGGAAATCGGCTTTGTGGAAGAGTTCAGGTTGCCGAGGACAAAGAGCATGCCGTATGCCGCATTTCCGCGGAATTCGGAATTTCTGATGAGGACATTGGACAGACGGTTCTTGCTGACATTCGGCTCGAAGTCGATTCCGCTCTGCGGCGCGGTTCCCGCCGTGTCGAGGAACCGGCTGTCCTCCACGAGAAGCCCGTCCGCGCCGATGACGCTCATTCCCTGACGGAGATGATTCTTCATCGTCACGTTCTTCACCGTAATGCCGGAACAGTAGGCCGCATTGTTTCCGGAACCAATGTAAATGCCGTCGCCGCCGGAGCCGTCGATCGTGAGGTCGCGTATCGTCACGTTGGAACTTCCGCGCAGGGAGACATTGAACCGCCATTCGGAATGCGTGTACTTTGCCTTGTCCAGGAAGGCTTTTGTATCCATTTTCAGGACTGCGCCGGATTCTCCGCGGATGGTGATGTTCTTCCGGTCCCATGCGCTCAGCATGCTGTCGGTGACGGATTTGTATTCTCCGGGTTTTGCACGAAGGGTCACGTCCTTTCCGATCACCAGCTCCAGATTGCTGCGGAGCTGAATCGGACGCACGATCCAGTCCTTCCCCACGTTGTCGACGATGACGGTGTCCGCCCCGGAATCGATTGCCTTCTGGAGACATTCAGTGGCGTCGTCGGCCTTGAATCCGAACTTGCTTGCATTGACCGCGGAGCCCTGAAGAAGACAGGCGGTCATGCCGATCAGTGTGAAGAGTGCTGTTTTCATTGCGGTTCCTGTTTGTAAAATTGCTTAAAATCCCCTGGTCCAGATAATGTTGGCGGCATTGGTTGTCTGGTCGATCCGGTCGCTGGTCCGGAAGTTTCTGACGTTCCCCGCGGCCAGAAGGCCGTTGATGCTCAGGTCATGCCGATACGCAGCACAGCAGTTGTAGGTCAGGTCGGTCGGGTTGGCGTTGCTGGAAATCAGATTCCAGGTATAGTTGCCGGCTCCGCGCCAGCATTTGCTGTCCAGCAGCGTGATCACCCTGCTCGGATTCCTGATCTTCGTGATCTTGCAGGGAACTTTATATCCGCTCACGGCGTTCCCTGCCGCGTCGCACCTGCCGCCAAGGTCCTGATTCATGCCGTAGGTCAGATAATATTTCCGTTTGTAAGTTGTATCCGAGGGATTGTTCAGATAGCCGTCGCAGGTGGCGTCGTTGACGCTGTGTTTTTTGCTGGACGGGCATTCCAGCACGCCGGGATCGCCGTTCAGCTGTTTTCCAAGGTCATAGTACCAGCGGCTCCAGCTTGAGGCAATCACGTGGTAGTCGTCATTTTCATTGCCGTAGGTGAGGATTGCCGTGCCGACCTGTCTGAGATTTCCGAGGCACAGGGTGCCTCTGGCTTTTTCCCGGGCTTTGTTCAGAGCCGGCAGAAGCATCCCGGCCAGGATCGCGATAATCGCAATCACAACCAGAAGTTCGATCAGCGTGAAAATATTCACGCTCCACATGGAACTCTGCATCTTCTGTTTCATTTTCTTTCCTCCTGCTGTTGACAGCTTGAATATTTGATTTGTTCGGTCGAACTGAAATCCTTCGATTCGATCCGTGCAAGGAAGCGCCGCACCGCAAAGGCCTCGAGCGCCGGATCCTGTTCAATCCGGATGAAATCCATCCCGGGGTCTTCGTTCCGGTCAAAGATGGAAACAATCGTCGCCGGAACGCCGGAATCGCCGTAGCGGCGGTTCAGAAGCACGGAAATCATCCGCGCGCCGCGCGCATCCCAGCAGAACATCGCGTCGAACGGAAGCTGCGCGGAAGAAATGTCCTTCCGGAGACTTTCCGGAATCCCGGAAAGCGGACCGTTCCCGTTATAATACCGGCAGGACTCCGGCGGAATCCCGGCCTTGGAAAGCATGTGCCGGAAAAGCGTCAGGCGCCGTTTTGAAAACAAAGATTCCGGGCTTTCCTCGTAATATGAGAAATGGCGGCGTCCCCGGCGGAGAAGTTCGGCAACCGTGATCTCGATCATCCGGGTATCGTCCGGATAGACGTTCAGAGTCCCGTTCACCAGTTCGGAAGGATATTCCCCCAGCATGCAGAGGGGGATCCGCAGTTCGCGGAAGGCTTCCATGACACCCGCATTGAGCGCGCCCGTGACGATGATTCCGCCCACGCGTCCGTCGCGGAGGAGCGGCGGAAGGTCGTACATGTCTTTTTCGTTTCCGGTAACGGTTTCCAGCATCATGAAGTAGCCGCACTTCACGACTTCATGCGAAACCGAACTGAGGATGAACGCATAGGCCGGGTCTTCGAGTCTCCGGTTCACCAGAATGAAGGAGATGTTGCGGTTCGTGCCGCCGGTGGTTTCCCGGATGAAGTCCTGAAGACTCGGGTTGATGCGGTAGCCCAGTTCGCGGCAGCTTGAGAGGATCCGTTCCCTGCATCCGGACGAAATGTCGGTCTTTCCGTTGAGCGCCTTGGAAACGGCGGTCACGGAAAATCCCGAATGCCGGGCAACATCTCTCATGCTGATTCTCGCGGACATGATTTCGGTTCCTTTAGTGTTTTCCTAAACTTGTCAAGTAACATTATACCACATAACATCGATTTTGTCAAGACCCATTTAAAA
>CAZHPP010000339.1:0-4921 GCA_964534535.1 uncultured Victivallales bacterium
GGCGCGGCGCTTCTCGCCCGGCGCGCCCTGGAGCCGGAATTCGAAATTCCCGCCCAGGGCTGCCGCGGCGCGGCGCTTCTCGCCCGGCGCGCCCTGGAGCCGGAATTCGAAATTCCCGCCCCGAAAATCGTTTCCGTGACCCGCCCCGATCCCGCGGATGCCGCAGTCTATGAACGGAAATTCGAACAGTGGAAACAATTCTCACAAACCATAAGGAATCTTGCAAGATGTCAGTAACCAGCTTTCAGGAAATGCTTTCGGACGCACGGAAACGCCATTACGCCGTTCCCATGTTCGACGTCTCGAACACCACGATGATCCGCGCCGCAGTCGAGGTCGCGGAGGAACTCCGTTCGCCCGTGATTCTCGCCGCTCTTCCCTTCGACATTCCGGGCGCCTCGCTCGGATACTGGGCAAATTCGGCCCGCTATGCGGCGGAACGTGCAAAGGTGCCCGTCTGCATGCACCTGGACCATGCCGCGGACGTGGAAACCTGCGTGCGCTGTGCCGACGCCGGATTCCAGAGCGTGATGCTGGACGCCTCGGCAAAGCCGTTTGAGGAGAATGTCTCCATCACGCGGACCGTTGCGGAACTGATGCATCCGCGCGGGATCGGGATCGAGGCGGAACTGGGACACGTCGCCTCCGGGATCACGGGCGCCGCCGATTCGGGCGTCAGCGAATCCGGCGAACGGAAGGATTCCAAGACCGTGTTCACGGACCCCGATTCGGCGCTCCGCTTCATTGAAAAGACCGGAACGGACGCGCTTGCCGTTTCGGTCGGGACCACGCACGGAGTCTATATTTCCGCCCCGAAGCTGAACATTCCCCTGCTCCGCCGGATCAACGCCGTTTCGCCCGCGCCGCTGGTGCTTCACGGCGGGAGCGGGACTCCGGCGGACCAGCTCCGCGCCGCCATTGCGGAAGGGATCGCGAAAATCAACATCTATTCCGAGCTCACCGCGGCCTGGAATGCCGCCATGCACGATTTCCTGAACGGAAGGAAGGAAATGACCTGCTGGTTTTCCGTCTCCTGCGCCGGGCCCGATGCCGCAATGCGCCGCAAGATGCGCGAAAAAATCGAGATCTTCGGTTCCGCAGGAAAGGCCTGAACCATGAATGAACTGTTTGAACGGGCGCGGCCGTATCTCGCCAATCCCGACCAGCTCTGCCGGGCCCGGCTCTCCAGACTGGAGGAGGGGAGCGGCCGCGGACAGAGGATCATTGATGCGGACAACGGCAGCGGACTCGCCTTCACGGTCACGCCGGACCGCGCGATGAACATTGTGGAATGCTCGTTCCGCGGGATTCCGGTTTCGTTCCGGACTCCGTGCGGACACCGCGGGGTTACAGGCGACTGGCTCGGCGACTGGACCGGCGGGCTCCTGACCACATGCGGTCTCCGCAATGCAGGGTCTCCCAGCGGCACGCAGAAACTTCACGGCGCAATCTCGGCCGAGGCCGCCGAACAGCTTTCGATCCGCTGCAGGAACGGCGAAATCGAAATTTCCGGGCTGCTCCGCGAAAGCTCCATGTTCGGCGCGAATCTCACGCTCGAACGCACGATCCGCACCGCCTGCGGATCCAATGCGGTCGACATTTCCGACGTCGTCGAAAACCATGCCGAATCTCCGGAGTTCACGGAGATCATCTACCACTGCAATTTCGGCTGGCCGCTGGCCGCGCCGGGACTCGTTTTCGACGTTCCGGAACACCCCGTCGAACCGCGCAATGCCGAAGCCGCCGCCGGACTCGCGGAATGGAACGTGCTTCCGCCTCCGCTCGACGGCTTTTCCGAGCAATGTTTCCTTCACACGCTCCCGAAGGATTCCTCCGGCATGGCGTGCATGAGAATCGTGAACCGTGAGCTCAAGGTGGCCGTTGAAGTCCAGTACGACACCTCCACGCTCCCGAGGCTCGTCCAGTGGAAAAAGCCCTCGCGGTGCGGATATGTCCTCGGACTCGAACCGACGAACGCTTCGCTGCGCGGCTGCGAATTCGACCGGGAAAACGGCTTCGGGACGGTGCTTCCTCCCGGCGGTTCGATCGCGTATCACGTCCGGATCCGCTTTTCCTGAATTCGTTTCCCCGCGGCGGACCGGACCGCCGCTTCCGTTCCGGTTTTCCCGCTCATTTTCAAAGAAATCCGGAAAATAAATTTGCATTTTCAGGAACGCATGTTATATTTTATCCCATCATGAATATGTATGCGAAAAACTTTTCGTTCTGCTGGTGGCGCTGGCGGTAATCTCCGTCAGGCCGGGAAAGTTTTGCGCTTTATTTGACTTCAGTTTGACGGATTGAAACTTCGGTTTTCAATCCGTCTTTTTTTATTTCAACCAGACGCATCCGGCCATCAAAGCCAGGATGCGTTTTTTTTTGGAGAAGAACCATGAACAGGACCGATTACGAACGATTCGAAAAACTCGCAAAGACGGGAACGGTCGTCCCCGTCTTCACCGAACTTCCGGCGGACATGGAAACTCCCGTTTCCGTCCTGGAACGGTTCGTGAACGATGAAAACGTGTTCCTTCTGGAAAGCGTCGAGGGCGGAGAGCGGTTCGGCCGCTACTCGTTCATCGGAGTCAATCCGAAGGGCATCTTCGAGGTCGACCACGGCAGGGCGTACACCGTCATCAGCGGCGTGAAGCGCGAGCTCAAGTTCCAGAAATTTCCGCTCGACGCCCTCCGCGCCCTGACCTGCGGAAAGACGGTCGCGAAGGACCCGGACCTTCCGCCTCTCCCCGGCGGCGCGATCGGCTACCTGAACTACGAAGCCGTCAACATGTTCGAACAGCTCCCGCCCCCGAAGGCCGAAACCGGAACCCCCGAATGCATGTTCATGCTGACCGATGAAATCATCGCGTTCGACAATCTGCGCCACACCATGAAGATCATCGTGAACTCGCATACCGACCGCCACCAGTCCCTGCGGTGCGCGTACGACAACGCCGAAGCGCGGATCGCGAATCTCGCCGCCCGCCTCGCGAAGCACATGGAGCATCACGTGGAATACACGCAGACGAAGCCGGTCGCCCTGAAGCCGGAAATCACGAAGGAAGAGTTCATCGCCATGGTCGAAAAGGCGAAACGGCACATCACCGCCGGCGACATCATCCAGGTGGTGCCTTCGCAGAGCTTCTCGGCGGAATCGGACATTCCGCCGTTCCTGATCTACCGCGCCCTGCGGCTCATCAATCCGTCGCCCTACATGTTCTTCCTGAAGCTGGGCGATGAAACGCTTGCGGGGTCGTCCCCGGAAACGCTTGTCAAGCTCGAAAACGGCCGTTCGAACGTGCGTCCGATCGCCGGAACCGAACCCCGCGGAAAGACTCCCGCCGAAGACCGCGCCCTCGCGGAAAGACTCCTTTCGGACGAAAAGGAGCGCGCCGAACATCTGATGCTGGTCGACCTGGGGCGGAACGACCTCGGCCGCACCGCCGTGACGGGCAGCGTCCAGGTCAAATCCTTCATGACCGTGGAACGGTATTCGCACGTGATGCACCTCGTGAGCGACATCGAGGCGGAACTGGGCAAGGGCTATGACGCCATCGACCTGCTTTCGACCGCATTCCCGGCCGGAACGCTTTCCGGAGCTCCCAAGATCCGCGCCATGGAAATCATCAACGAACTGGAAAAGACCCCGCGCGGCGTCTACGGCGGCGCGGTCGGATACATCAGCTGCGACGGCAACATGGACATGGCAATCACAATCCGCACGCTCGAGGCGAGAAACGGCAGAATCCGCGTCCGCGCGGGTGCCGGAATCGTCTACGACTCCGTGCCGGAAAACGAATACAGGGAAACTCTCAACAAGGCAGGCGCGCTGTTCAAGGCCGTCGAATTCGCCGGAAAGGGGCTGAAATCATGATCTTCGTGCTGGACAATTACGATTCGTTCACCTACAATCTCGTGCACATGCTGGGGAGCCTCGGCTGCGAAACAACCGTGCGCCGCAGCCGCGAAATCACGCCGGAACAGGTGCTCGCCATGAACCCGCAGGCAATTCTTCTTTCGCCCGGACCGGGCCGCCCCGAATCCGCCGGATGTCTGCTCGGACTGATCGAGGCCGCAAAAGGAAAGGTCCCGATTCTGGGAGTCTGCCTGGGGCATCAGGCGATCGGACAGGCGTTCGGCGCAAAGATCGTTCCCGCCAGACGCATCATGCACGGCAAGACCTCCGTCATCACGCACGACGGACGCGGCATCTTTGCCGGAGTCCGCCAGGGATTCAAGGCCGTGCGCTACCATTCGCTCGCGGTCGAGGAAGCCTCCCTGCCCGCCGAGCTCGAAGTTTCCGCCCGTTCCGAGGACGGCGAAATCATGGGAATCCGCCACAGGAAGATGCTCATCGAAGGAATCCAGTACCATCCCGAATCCATCCTCACAATGTGCGGAAAGCAGCAGCTCGCCAACTTCCTGAAGGAGGCCGGAATCCCATGCTGAAGCAGTTTCTCGAAAAGGTCATGCGCCGCGAAGACCTGACCGAAACCGAGGCCGGGGAAATGCTCGGGCTCCTGACCGGGGGCGAGGACAATCCGCCCCTGGCCGGCGCACTCCTCGCCGCGCTCGCCATGAAGGGCGAAAGCGTTTCCGAACTTGCCGGATGCGCCCGCCGGATGCGCGAACTCGCCTGCTTCATCGACTGCGGCGGACGCTCCTGCACGGACGTGGTCGGGACCGGCGGCGACGGCGGAGTCTCCTTCAACATTTCGACCGCTTCGGCCATCGTCGCGGCGGGTGCCGGCGTAACGATCGCCAAGCACGGGAACGGCGCAGTCTCCGGGAAATGCGGCGCGGCCGACGTGCTCGCCGAGCTCGGATTCAACCTGAACGCCGCCCCCGAAAAAATCGAGGAAAGCATCCGCCTTCACGGAATCGGATTCCTGTTCGCGCGCAGACTGCATCCCGTCATGGGGAA
>CAZHPP010000340.1:0-4921 GCA_964534535.1 uncultured Victivallales bacterium
TTGTATTTTTTCCCGCTGCCGCGGGGGCAGGGGTCGTTGGGGTTGGTCTTCTTCGGCGCATGGAACGGCTGGTTCTTGACGAGCTTTCCGTCATAGAAGAACCATTCGCCGCTGATCTTGCGGAATTCGGAAAGTTCGTGGTGTTCGAAGACCGCGCCGGCGGGATCGGAATAGCGCGCAATGAATTCAACCGTTCCGGAAACGGCGTCCGGAGCCGGGACGGGTGCGTTCAGAATCTGGAGCCCGAGCCATCTGGAGCTTCTGGCCCACTTTTCCATATCGTCTTTGCTGGCGGTGGCCCGCTGGTCAGGGGCGATGGAGTTGAAGAGGAAGTCGATCTTCGTTTCTGCGTAGGCGGCATACCGGGCGCGCATCAGGGCTTCCGGCGTGGCGGCTTTGACTTTTCCTTCGATCACGGGTTCGCAGCAGGCGGAAAATTCTTTTCCGCTTCCGCAGGGACATTCTTTGTTCATGGAACGAGTTCTTTCTCCGTTGTTGGTTGATTAACGGTTTGCAAGGTTCTGAAGCCTGTTTCTGGCCTCTTCGCATCGGATTTCGTCAAGCGGCGCATAGAGCTGCAGCAGCTCCTGGAATTTCGCCTGCTCGAATTTGTTCTTCCGTTCGGGAAACCGCAGGAAGAACAGGTCGCACCGGCGCATGATCTCGTGGGTCCTTCCCGGATTCTCCCGCGCATACGCGAGAATTTCATCCGCGGCGGCCGTGTAGGCGCTGGCCGTGATCCCGCGGGACTGCCCGACCGCATGGATGCGCATCCGGGCTTTTTCCTTCATTTCCGCGATCCGCACTTCCAGGTCGCGCGAACTCTGGATCGGCATGTAGACCAGCCATTTCACCAGGAATCCCGCCGACGCAAACACAATCACGGAAACCAGAATCAGCAGAAGAAAAATGCTCTGGTACCGCAGCTCGCGCTTCTGCTTCATGTTCTGGAGACTCCGTTCGCGGCGGAGCGGCGAGGCCTGTTCCGGCGCGGCCAGAGTTACCGAGGTCACGTTCGTGATCCCGCCCGGCGTCCGTTTCCTGCGGATGTTCTGGAGCGGAACGCGGAGCACCACCGTCCGGGACTGCCCTGTGGCCGTCCCCAGCGTGATCTTCCGCTTGACCGTGCCGAGTGATTTTCCCAGACGGATGTTGTGGATGTCCGCCACGATCTCTTCCCCGGACTGATACCGGTCCGCGGGTTTCTTCGCCATCATGCGCAGAATCATGTCCGAAACCGGAGCGGGAATCGAAGAATCGATCGAAGACGGCGGAACGGGCGATTCCTCCAGATGCTTGCGCGCAATGTCGTTCGCATTCTCTCCCGTGAACGGGAAACGCCCCGTGATCATGTGGTAGAACGTGGCGCCGAGGCTGTAGATGTCGGAACGCGTGTCGACCGGAGCGCCTGTCAGCAGTTCCGGAGAAATATACTGCGGCGTGCCGAACACCTCGTCCCCGTTTTCCTCCGCGGATTCCTGCTTGTCGTCCGCCCGGCGGGCGAGTCCCAGGTCCGCCAGCTTGATCCGTCCGGAGGGGGTTACGATGATGTTGTCCGGCTTGATGTCCCGGTGAACCAGCCGCTGCTCCCGCCATGCGTAGGCGAGCGCGTCCGCCACCTGTTCCACCGCAAGAAGCGCGTTCTTCACCGGAATCCGGTGGTCCCGCAGAAGAATGTCCTTCATCGTGACGCCGTCGATGTATTCCATGGCGAAGTAGAACAGTCCATCCTCCTCGCCGACGGCATACGCCTGCACGATGTTCGGATGGTTGAGCTTGGCCGCCGACCGCGCCTCCTTGATGAAGGCCACGATGAATTCGGCGCTTCCGGCCAGTTCCGTTGAAAGTATCTTGAGCGCGGCATCCCGGTCGAGGGAAATCTGGTGCGCCAGAAACACCCGCCCCATTCCGCCCGCCCCGAGCTCCCGGTGAATGATGAAATCCGCAACAATGACGCCCGGCGCAAGACGGTCCGCGGGAATTTTCACTGTCTGATGACATTTCCCGCAGACGATGCTGCCGCCCTTCGATTCCTCCGTAGCGTGGATTTCCGCCGCGCACAATGGACACTGGAACCGCATTTCGCCCGTATTTCCTCTTGTTGTTCGGAATAATATACGCCTCTTTTGCAAAAAGACAAGTTCGCCGGAACAGGAACTTTTCTTTTGCGGGAACCGGATCCGTATTTTTCACCCCGCCGGGAAGGTCCCCGCTTGAAAAATCCGATCGGAACGGATATATTAGGTACCGAATTATTTTTGAAAGTCCAGAAGATGAGTGAAGACAAAACGACTTCGTTCCAGAATGACGATACCGCCGGTTCCGAACGCACCATCCGGCTTGATGTTCTGCCCGATGCCGGGCAAAAGGCGGAGGAAAAGGAATCCCTCCGGAAAAATGAAACCGTCCGTACCGGTTTCATGACCCGTATTTTCTTTTCCAGACTTGCCGACGTCGAAAAAGTCATCGACGACGCCGCAAGCTCCACGCGGAATCTTCAGGGAAAGGTCGAGGTCGAATCCGTCCCCCCTGAAAAATTCCCCGATATCGGTGAAACCTACGAAAGCCGCGAACAGTTCGCCGAGGGCGGACAGGCCACGCTCCAGGTCGCAAAGGACAAATTCCTCAAGCGGCTCGTGGCGCTCAAGACCCTCAAGCCAGAAGCGCTTGCCCAGCCCGGTGCACGCGGCAGCTTTATCCGCGAAGCCCGCCTCACTTCCCAGCTCGACCACCCTTCCATCGTTCCCGTCTACGCCATCGCGGGGGACAATTCCGACGGACTCCACATCACCATGAAGCTCATCCGCGGGAAAACGCTCAAACAGCGCCTCCGCCAGGTGATCTCCAATTATGAACGTTATGGAATCCGCGGCTTCGACGAACAGAAATCCCTCCGGTTCCGCCTCGACCTCTTCCTCCGTGTCTGCGACGCCATTTCCTACGCCCATTCCAAGAAGGTCATCCACTGCGACCTCAAGCCCGAAAACATCATGATCGGCGAATACCACGAAACCTACGTCATGGACTGGGGAATTTCCCGCGAACTTTCCGGAACCGCAGCGCAGAAGGAAAAATCCAAGACGATCGCCGGAACCCCGCGCTATCTTGCCCCCGAAGTCATCCGCGGCGAAGCGCCGGATCCCCGTTCCGACATCTTCGCTCTCGGCCTGATCCTTTATGAAGTCGTGACATTGAATCATGCCGCGATCGGAAGCTCCACCAATGAAATCCTCGTCAACATGCGCGACGGTTTCATGAATCCGGTGGTCCACCGCTTCGGAGCCAGAATCCATTCCGACCTCCGGGCCATCATCGAAAAGGCCCTCCAGAACAGCCGCGAACGCCGCTATCAGACCGTCGCTGCCATGTCCGAGGACATCCGCCGCTATCTCGCGGGATGCGAAGTCTCCGCCAATCCTCTTCATTTCTTCGGCAAGACCTTCCGCTGGATCTGCGGACACGCTCCTTTCGTGGTTACCGTTTCGCTTGCCGCGCTTCTCTGCTGCGTCTCCTTCCTGGCCTGGGGTGCCTGGAACCGCTACGCCCAGAGCGAAGAGGAGCGTGTGCGGGACCGGATCCTTTCCGATGCCTACAGCAGCGCCGGATTCAATGCCATGAAGATCGACCGGATCACCCTTTCCGCCTCGAAATCTCTGGAGGCCGTCTCCGATTCCGTCATTTTCCTGCTCCGCCATGCGAAATCCGATCCCGCATGGAAACCTTTCACGGGAACCGGAAAAAAGGATTCCGTCACGCCTGTTCCGTCCGATTATGCCTTTGCTCCCGTTTACGGACAGAAGCTTTCCACCGCAGGGTTCTATGCCAAGCTGGCGCCCGGACTCAGTCGTTCCGAGGTCGCGCCCCTTCTTGGAAAACTCGAACCCATGAACGACATCTTCCGCCGTGCCATGCTTTCCAGCAATTCCACGGGAACCTATACCGGCGAATCCGCCGCTGCCGCCGAACGTCTGCTCCGCACTTCGGGCCTGCCGCTCCGCTGGATCTATGTCGGATTCAAAAACGGACTTCACATCAATTATCCCTGCGTCAGTGCGTTCAGCGACGATTTCGATCCGCGGAAGCGTCCCTGGTATCAGGAGTGTGAAACCCGCAGAAGCGCGTTCTGGGGCGTTCCCTATGTCGACGCCCTGACCGGCGGCCTCTTCATTCCCTATGCCGCTCCGGTCTATGACGAGCAGGGCACGTTCTTCGGAGCCGCTGCGCTTGACCTTTCCCTCAAATTCATTTCGGACGACATCAATGCCAGCGGCAATACGGGCGATGCCGTCCTGGACAAACTTCTTCTCAACCGCAACGGCGTGATCCTGGTCGGAGACGAATACAGCCGCATTTATGAAAATACGGAATCGGTCAAGCCGCTTCGCCTGAAGCGTCTGGAGCCGGAGTATCTCTGGCGGTATATCCGTTCCCGCGGGACGGGGTATCTGTTCCGTCATGAGAACGGGCGCCAGGTGCTTTACATTTATATTGCGCTGAATTCGTTCCCGGGGTATTACCTGGAGAAACTGGATTTCACCATGCTGCGGAACCAGGCGCTGAAGCAGAAATAACGCCTTCCCGGCCTGCCGCGTGAGCCTTTTTCTGCCGTTATTGGTCCTGCGGCCGGGTTTGTAGAACTTTTGAAGTGTGCTATATTTACTCGTTCTGGATCGCATAATGTATGAAGGCCGGGGCCTGTAGAGTTTTTGAAAAGTGTGCCATATTATGGAATTTCAGTGCCCGATTCAGGCTGGGGCTTGTACGTGAAAAAGTATGAAAACAAGTCAATGGAGATTTGAAACATGATCGAATATCTAAAGGCAATCAGCAATGGCGGCATAGGTGTTCTGAAATGGAGATTACAAAAATGAGTTATCTTGATTTTTTAATTGCTTGCGGGGCTGATGACGTGGAAAATGTA
>CAZHPP010000341.1:0-4915 GCA_964534535.1 uncultured Victivallales bacterium
CTCGCCCCTTGAACCCTCGGCAGGACTCAAAGAGCCCTGCACCCTGCGCAAAAAAAATCATTTTTTTGCGCTCGTTTTTTGCGACCAGAGGGCAAACCTCCGTCTTTCCCCCTGGTCCCCCGAATCCCTGAAAAAGACAGTCAACGTTTCGTACACAGCCAAAAGAAAATCGTTCTTCGACGATATTTGACGGAGATGAGTTTAGACGGGGGGCCGGAAACTGCCGGCCCTGATAAGTTCAGCGGCCGAAGAAGATCAGACCGCGCTGAAGACCTGCCGGCCGTTGACCAGACACGTCTTCACGGCAAAATTTTCATACTGGAGCACGGCGATGTCGGCAGACTTTCCAAGTTTGAATTCGCCGGTGTCGCCGTCGATTCCGAGCGCCTTTGCCGGATTGGCGGAAAGCGCACGGGAAGCCTCCCACGGCTGAAAGCCGAAGTGCGTCACCATGTTTCCGAAGGCCTTGTTCGCAGTCAGACAGGATCCCACGATCGTGCCGTCCGATTCGCGCGCGACTTCTTTCGAGTTTGTGCGGTAAGTCAGGCCGTCCGCTCCGGTCCATTCGGCATCGGGAAGCCCGGCGCCCTGCATGGCGTCAGAGATTGCAATCAGGCGGCCGATCCCGGCGGCGCGCCTGGCAAGCTGAAGCAGACCCTCCGGAACGTGGAAACCGTCCATGATGAGCTCCAGCATCACGCGGTCCTCAATCATGGCGGCATCGGCCAGGGAAAGACGGGAAATCCCGTCGGAAACGAGTCTGGGCTCGAACGTGTCGAACAGGTGGCAGACCTGCGTGATGCCGGAATCGACGGCATCGCGGAACTGCCGGACGGAACAGCCGGTGTGTCCGGCGGAAACCGTGACGCCTGCATCGACGAGCATGGGAATCACCTCTTTCGCGCCGGGCAGTTCGGGGGAGATCGTCATGATCCGGAGCGTGCCTGCGGCGGCTTCCAGAATTTCGAGCGCGTCCTTCGTGCTGGGCTTCCTCAGATATTTTTCATTCATTCCGCCCTTGTGGAGCGGATCGATGAAGGGGCCTTCGAGGTGGCTCCCGGGGATTTTAGCGCCCGGCAGCCGGGAATCGACCAGCGGGCAGACGCCGCTCACAAACTCCAGCTGGCTGGAAAACTCGCACGGAGCCAGGGTCGGGACGATCGACGTGATGCCTGCGGAAGGGGCGAACTCGGCCATCTTCTCCGCGCCGTCGGCTGTATCCGCGGAGAATTCCCCGATTCCGTGAATGTGAAGGTCGATGAAGCCCGGCAGAATCCAGTCCGCGCCTTCGCGCGGCGCGCCGAACGAATGGAACCCCTGAATCTGGCCGTGCTCGAACAGGAGTCTCCCGAAGATCGTGCTCCCGGGAGCCGCGATATTTCCTTCCAGATACTCCATCATGGTCAGAGCACCAGCCTTTCCGCAATGCCGGGGAAATCGGTTTCCTGGCAGAGGATCATTTCCGGGAACTTCTCCTTCAGGAGCGCGGCGAATATTCCGGCGCGGCTCACGGGGAGCTGACGCCCCTGCCGGCTGAAGACGGGCACGTTCGCGAGCCCGCAGCTGGGCGACTTCGACTTGAAGATGAAGGCGGCGATATTCAGCTTCTCGATCTGCTCCAGCTTGACGTTCGCCCATTCGCGCATGCGGTCCGTGACGTCCTCTCCGGTGTCGATCACGATGATGCGGATTCCGCGCGGCGAAGCTTCCAGACGCATTTTCGGGCGCGGAATTTCCAGACCGCACTCAACTTCGGGGCAGACGGGGATGAAATCGACTTTTCCCCGCAGGGAGTCGACGACCGCCGGATCGAACTTTCCAAGTCCGTCGTAGCGGTACTTGAACCCGATGAGGCAGGCGCTGACGCCGATGCGGAGTTTTTTCATGTCAGAGTTTTACGGCTTTCGGACCGGCGGGAGTGTCGACCACGTTCCAGCCGAGATCGTGAAGTTTCGCGCGCAGGGAATCGGCTTTGGCAAAGTCGCGCTGCTTCTTGGCTTCCGCGCGGGCCCGGACGAGTTCCTGAATTTCCGCCGGGACTTCCGGCTCCGCCGCTTCCGCCTTTGCGGAATCGGGGTCGAACACGGCAAGGATGCGGTCAAAGTCGCGGTACTGCGCAAGGATGGCTGCCGCGCCCTCGGACTCGAGTCCGGAGGCCAGCAGGGAGTTGGCGGTCCTTGCGAGCGTGTGCGCGGCGGCGAAGCCTTCGGAAACATTGAGGTCGTCGGCAAAGGCGTCCGCAAAATGCTTCTGCGATTCGGCCGCGGCTTTTTTCGCCTCGTCCAGCAGTTTCGAGCCCTTCGGGACGGCCTTCAGGCGGACGAACATGGAATCGAACTTCTTCAGGGCGAGCCGCGCCGCATCCAGCGCAGAAAACGAAAAATTGAGCTTGGCGCGGTAGTGCGTGCCGATCAGGACATACCGGATCTCGCGTCCGGACCAGCCTTTCGCGGTGAGGTCGCGGAGCGTATAGAAGTTTCCGAGCGACTTGGACATCTTCTGGCGGTCGATCGTGAGATGTTCGCAGTGAAGCCAGTAATTGACGAATTTGCAGCCGTTGGCGGCCTCGCTCTGCGCGATCTCGTCCTCATGGTGCGGAAACATGTTGTCGACTCCGCCCGTGTGGATGTCGAAGGTATTGCCGAGGTATTTCCGGCTCATGGCGGAACATTCGATATGCCATCCGGGACGGCCTTCGCCCCAGGGGCTGGGCCACTTGACGTCGCCGTCCTTTTCGTCCCAGGCTTTCCAGAGCGCGAAGTCGGCGACGGAATCCTTGGAATATTCGTCCGCGTTGATGCGGACTCCCGCGCGCTGGTTTTCCCGGTCGATGCGGGCGAGATCGCCGTAGTTCGGCATCCTGGAAATGGCAAAATAGATGGAATTGTCGTCGGACTTGTAGGCATAGCCCTTGTCGAACAGGGTGCGGATCATGTCGATCATCTCGGGGATGTGCGCGGTGGCCTCGGGGTAGACTTCGGCGGGTTCGATCCGCAGGACGGAAAGGTCCTCGAAAAAGGCTTTTTTATACTTGGCCGTGAACTCGGCGAGCGGGAGATGGTTCGCGCGGGAGTCGCGGATCGTCTTGTCGTCGACGTCGGTGAGGTTCATGACCTGGCGCACCTTGAATCCGTGATATTCCAGACTGCGCCGGAGGATGTCCTCAAAAAGATAGGCGCGGAAATTGCCGATGTGGGCATAGTTGTAGACGGTCGGGCCGCAGGTGTACATGCCGACCCGGCCTTCCTGAAGAGGCTTGAATTCCTGAATTCTGCGTCCGAGAGTGTTGAAGAACTTCATCGGCTCACTCTCCGCCGATCAGCTTCTGGAGTTCGACCTGGAACTCCTCGACGTCCTTGCGGTCGGGCTTTCCGCCCGTGAGCTTGCCGAGTCCCAGACGGCCCATCTGGTCGAGATACCATTCCGCAGAGGCGCCGGAACCGAATTTCACGGTGCCGCTGGCGACCGTCCCGGGCACGGCGACCTTGCTGAGCTGGACCGTGGTTTTGCCGCGGACCTTCTTCGAATCGTCCGCAGCGGGAGCTTCCGGCGCGGCGGGAACGTCTTCCGCCGGGGATTCCTCCGCCTCATCGTCGATGGTTCCGGCTCCGCCTTCCGGAGCGCCTTCGCCGGGAAGCTCCTCTTCGGGGAGCTCAGCCTCTTCCCCTGCTTCGCCGCCCTTGCCGGGCTTGCCGGGAAGGACCTTGGCTTCCGCCTGTTCGGGCTTGTCGAGCTTGGTCCAGTCGGTGCTGTCAATTTCTGCGGCAAGGAGCCGCAGTTCCATGAAGGTCAGCCGGACTTTGCGTTCGGAAGCCAGTTCGTCCTGAATCTGGGAAAGCGAGACGCCTTTTGCGACCCGTTCCGCGATGAATTTCTTGATTTCGTTATCCGTCATATTCCAATCTCCCGTTAATAACCGTATCGTTGAAACATAGCGCCGTTTTACGATTTTTCAAGCGCAGACAGGGGAAACGGCAGGTGTTTCTTGCCGCATGGAAACCGGCACGCCGTGCAGGTGATGCCGGCTCCCGCCCGACACCTCCTTGCCGACAGAAGGCCGTCAGCCCCGAAGACAACGCGCACCGGTTCGGGACAGTCAGTTGAAATAGGGGTTGGAAAGTTTTTCGTCGGCGACGGTCGTTTCGGGACCGTGTCCGGGGAATACGCGCGTCCCGCCCGGAAGCACGAAGATTTTCTCCCGCACGCCGCGGATCAGGTCCTCATACGTTCCGGCTCCGGGAAGATCGGTCCGGCCGACCGAACCGGCAAACAGGGTGTCTCCCGTGAACAGGGCCTTCATCGAGGGGAAATAATAGCAGACGCATCCCTCCGTATGCCCCGGAGTCTCCAGAATCGAAAAATCCTTCGATTCCGGCGGCGGCCAGGCATCGTCCGGCAGATCCACCGCGGCCAGAAGAACCGGTTCGAGCGAATTTTCCGGGGAATGATACATTTCATGGTCGCGCGGATGCACATAGACAGTCTTGACGCCAAGAAGTTTCGCGGCCTTCCCCGCCTCGTGGATATGGTCGGCGTGGCCGTGCGTGAAGAGGATTTCACGCTTCCCCGCAGGGAACAGCGAAGCCAGCTCCGCCATGCGGGATGCGTCTCCGCCCGGATCGATCACATACAGCGTGCCGCCCTCGACCGGGTAAACCAGATAGCAGTTCACCTGAATCGGGCCGGACTCGAACGACAGAATTTCGGGGGCGTGCTTCAGTTCGGACATGGCGGGGTCTCCCGTGTTATTTCTTCTCTGCGATCTTGCTCCAGGAATCCTTGAGCGAGACCGTGCGGTTGAATACCTGCTTCCCCGGGACGGAATCCCGGTCGACGCAGAAATATCCCGTGCGCTCAAACTGGACGCGCGTGCCGGGAACCAGTTTTTCAAGCTCGGGTTCGATGAAACAGTTCA
>CAZHPP010000342.1:0-4904 GCA_964534535.1 uncultured Victivallales bacterium
GAAGAAAAACTGGTGGTCGGCGTGGCGTCCAGCGCCCTGTTCCGGCTCGACGAGGCCGACAGGATCTTCCGCACCAAAGGCATTGCGGCCTATCGCGAATATCAGCGCGGACACGAAAACAAAGTCCTCGAGCCGGGAATCGCATTTCCCTTCATCCGCCGCTTCCTGGAACTCAACACGATCTTTCCGGACCGCCAGCCCGTCGAGGTCGTGCTCCTCAGCCGCAACGATTCGGACACCGGCCTGCGCGTGTTCCATTCGATCGAACATTACGGACTCGGGATCATCCGAGCCGCGTTCACGCGCGGCAATTCGCCCTTCCGCTATATCCCCGCCTACAACGTTTCCCTCTTCCTTTCCGCCAATGCCTCCGACGTCAACGAGGCCATGAAGAAAGGCTATCCCGCGGGACTCGTCCTCGACAGCCGCGTGAGCGACGACCTTTCCGACCACGAGCTCCGCGTGGCGTTCGACTTCGACGGCGTGGTCGCGGACGACAGCGCCGAACAGGTCTATCAGAAGGACGGAATCGAGGCCTTCCATCAGGAAGAGGAGGAAAACGGCGGAAAGTCGATTGCGCCGGGGCCGCTGGCTGATCTCTTCAAGAAGCTCGGAAAGCTCCGCAGACTGGAGGACGAACGGGAGGAAAAAGACCCGAAGTACGTCCGCTACCTCAAGACCGCGATTGTCACGGCGCGGAGCGCGCCCGCCCACCGCCGTGTCGTCACCACGCTCCGGAACTGGAACATCACCGTGGATGAAACGCATTTTCTCGGCGGCATGAGCAAGGGCCGGATCCTTTCCGTGCTCCGGCCGCACATCTTCTTCGACGACCAGGAGCATCCGCACCTGGATTCGGCGCGCGACTTTACTCCGTCGGTGCATGTGCCGTTCGGCGTGATGGCGTCAGGCAGGAAAAAATAAAGGAAGTCAGCCGGTTTTCCCGGAAGCCGTTCTGCGCCAGACATGCGGCGGAACGCGTTTTCCTGCCGCTGGTGCTCCACGGCGGATCCGGCATTCCGCACGACCGTCTCGCCGGAGCGATCCGCCCGGGCGCGGCCAAGGTCAACATCTGCACCGATCTGGTCTGCGCATATCTGGATGCAATCGGAAAGACGCGCGGCGTGCTGACTCCTCCCGTGCCGGGGCGTTTCTTTGATCCGGCAAGACAAGCGGTCCGCGACAAGGCGGCCGAATGGATCCGGTTCCTTCCGTGCGCCGGAAGCCGACTGCCGAGGCTGCCCCATGAAACGTTCTGAAGTCAATCAGATCATCCGCGAGGCGGAAAACTTTTTCCGCCGCTGTTCCTTCCGGCTTCCCCCGTTTGCATGCCGCGCGCCGTCCGAATGGGATTTTCCCGGACGCGACCGCGGAATCTTCGACTGCCGGCTCGGCCGGGACGTCATGATCGGTGCAGTTTCCGCCGTCAACGACGATTCCAGGGACAATCTCTATTATGAAGAGCAGAAGCGGTTTCCCGAAATCGAGGAGGACGAGGCACCGTACCGTCTTCTGGTTTCCGACTATGACGCATGGTTCAGCCGGAACGGGAAAAACTGATCCATGACGCTCATGCGAGCGTAAACATCAGCAGGGCGAGCGTTTCGGAAAGCTCTTCGCACGCGCCGAGCGTGTCGCCCGTTTCCCCGCCGATCTTCGAACGGCACCAGAAATGCAGCAGCGGAACGAAAACCAGCATGGCTCCGGTCGCCGTGAGTGTTCCGCGAAGCATGAATTCGAGCCCGCCGCATACGGCCAGCCCGAGCACGGCCCCGAACCACGGCCTGCAGTGGAAAAACACTTCCGCAAGTCCTTCCTTCCGGGCGTAGTTTCCGAGGCACAGCGTCAGAACCATTGCCGAGCGCCCGAACCCCGGCGCAAGCAGACATGCCGCCGGAAGCGTTTCCGCGCTGAGCGAACACAGGCACGCGAACCGCGCGATCAGGACCGAAACGACGGCGAACACGCCCATCGACCCGGCGCGGCTGTCGTGCATGATCTCCAGGATGCGTTCCTTCGAACGGCTGCTGAGAAAACCGTCGAAGGTGTCGGAAAGTCCGTCCAGATGGAACCCTTTCGAGACGAGTTCGAACGCGGGGACGAGGAGCGCGGCGGCCGCGATCGGCGGAAAAATCATCAGCAGGCCGCGGGAGAGCCAGAAGAGAATCATTCCGGTCAGCAGCCCGACGAGCGGAAACGCGTCCGCGCAATGTTCCAGTTCCTTCTGCGAGGGCGAGAACGACTTCGGCAGAGGGCACCACGTGAGGACGGAAAGGGCTGTCCGGAACAGACGCATTTATTTCATTTCCTTTACGTTGACTCCGGCGCTTTCGAAGGTGGCCATTCTTGTGAGGATTGCGGCGGCGGCGTCGAGGAGCGGCATGGCGAGCGCGGCGCCGGTGCCTTCGCCGAGCCGCAGAGAAAGGTCGAGCAGAGGTTTTTTCCCGAGAAGGCCGAGCATGGCGGCATGGCCGCGCTCCACGCTGCCGTGGGCGCAGATCATGTAGTCCGCGGCGGCGGGAGCGAGCTTCATGGCGAGCACGGCGCCCGCGGTCGAAATGAAGCCGTCCACGAGCACCGGCTTCCGTAGTGCGGCCGCACCGAGGATGAGTCCGGCGATTCCGCCGATCTCGAATCCGCCGATTTTTGCCAGAACGTCGAGCGGGTCGGCAGGGTCGGGACTGTTGAGCTCGATTCCGTGCCGGATGACTTCGGCCTTGTGCGCGAGCCTGCTGTCCGCGAGCCCTGCGCCGCGGTCGACGAAGGGCAGGGGATCGTCCGCCGCGCCGCAGTAGAGAGCGATGATCGCGGAGCTGGGAGTCGTGTTGCCGATTCCCATTTCCCCGGTCGCGAAGACGTCCGTCGATCCGGAAAAGTCGAGCGCGGCGGAGATTCCGTCGGAAATGCACTTGACCGCCTGATCCCGGGACATGGCGGGGCCTTTTGCAAAGTCGTTCGTGCCGCGGGCGGTCTTGCGGTCGGTCACGAGTCCGGCGCGGACTTCGGCGGAAAGGTCTCCGGCCACGCCGGAGTCGATCACGTTCACGGAGGCCCCGAAAGTTTTCGCAAGCACGCTGCTGGCCGCGCCGCCGTGCACGATGTTCCGCACCATCTCGAGCGTGACGGAGCTCGGCTGGGAGGCGACCCCTTCGGCCGTGATTCCGTGGTCCCCGGCGAACAGGACGATCCGTTTCCGTTTCGTTTCCGGCGAGAGCGAGCGGCGCATTCCGGCCAGATCGACCGCCAGGTCGAGAACGCGTCCGAGCGCCCACGGCGGCATGGTGAGGGTCAGGATATGCTGTTTCGCTTTTTCCCGCCAGGATTCATCGGTGGGAACGATTTTTCCGAGAGTTTTTTCCAGAAGTGTTGTCATGAGAAGATTCAGCCTTTGATCTTGAGCGGGATTCCGCAGACGGTCAGCCACACCTGGTCCGCAACCGCGGCGATTGTCTGGGCACAGCGTCCGGAACAGTCCCGGAACGTCCGCGCGAGTTTGTTTTCCGGCACGATTCCGAACCCGACTTCATTGATGACAAGCACGGCTTTGCCGCGATAGCTTTTCAGCGCGGAGACCAGAAAATCGCTTTCCCGCGCGCTGTCAGGTTCGGAAAAATCCGGATTCCGGTACATGAGATTGGAAATCCAGAGCGTGAGACAGTCCACCAGCAGTGCGTCGGTTTTCGTCCCAGCGATCACTCCGGCGAGGTCGAACTGCTCCTCCACATTGCACCAGGAATCTTCCGCGCGGCGGGCCTTGTGGCGCTCGATCCGGACGCGCATTTCGTCGTCCGTGACCGGTGCGGTGGCAAGGTAGGTCTTGCTCCGGATTCCGCTCAGAAGATGTTCGGCGAAGGAGCTTTTTCCGCTCCGCGCGCCTCCTGTCACAAGAATGATTTCAGACATGGAAAATTCTCCGGGCAGAAATTGAAGAGTTCGGCGATCGCGGGATGCTTCCCGTCATGGATCTTAAAGACGGAAATTGAGCCGCGGTCCGGCAGCCAGTTCCACTGCGTTTCGAGTGAATTTTCAAGAAGCGCCGCGATCAGGTTCACCAGAATTCCTCCGTGCGTGACGATCCCGATGGTTCCCTCTCCGGAATCCGGAAGACTGTCGAGAAAGGACTTTGCGCGTTCCGCCACGTCCGCGGCCGATTCGCCGCCGGGAAACGTCACGCGGTTGATCCGGTTGCGGTCGCCCCAGAACCGGGCGATCTCGGGAAATTTTTCGCTCAGGCCGTCGTAGTCCATGAGCTCGCATTCGCCGAAATCGATTTCGGCGAGACGGTTGTCCACGAGCGGCGTGATTCCCGGCGCGACGAGTGCGGCCGATTCCTGTGCCCGGCGCAGCGGACTCGAATAGAGCGTTTCCACATGATACGTTTCGAAAAACGGACGGAGCGCATGGCATTGCGCCCGGCCTTTTTCCGAAAGGGGGATATCCTTCCTCCCGATGAATTTGTGAGCGTATTCGTCCGGCAGTTCGCCGTGGCGGATCAGCACCAGTTTTCTGACCTGCATGAAATGACTCCTGTTGAAAACAACCGGGAAATATACCCCGGAAATACTGTTTTTGCAACACCGGAGAGAAAATGCAGGAGCGGACCTCGCGTAAATTCTCCGGACCGGCTTGAAAAACTCACATTTCGGAATTATATTTCATTATTGTCGGCAGTTGATGCTGAAACTGCCGACAATAATTTTTTTGTTATATGCCTCAAAAGACAGATTTGGAATGCATTCGGTGTTGACTGCCGACAATCATCCGATGGATGATCCCCCCAACGGATTTGACAACGGAGGTTTGCCCCCTTGGTCGACAGGTTTCGACAAAAAAATGAGCGCAAAAAAATTGATTTTTTTTGCGCAGGGTGCAGGGCTCTTTGAGTCCTGCCGAGGGTTCAAGGG
>CAZHPP010000343.1:0-4857 GCA_964534535.1 uncultured Victivallales bacterium
TGAAAGAAACGTTAAGGTGAAGTTCGCATTCCGCTGCGATGGGAAAAAACATCCGCCAATTTATTTTTCAGTCGGCGAACTAAAACCTAAAAAAATACTGGACAGGGATGAAACAACAAACGGATGGCATGAATTCGAGTGGATTCCGGACAGAAAGCTCAATTGCACGCATACATATCTCAGGTTTTTTGCCGACATAAACGCCTTCAAAAAAGGAGATTCCATTGAAATCTTCATTGACAATATCCGTTTGGAACGCAAATGACGCGTAATGGAAACTCTTGATTTCCAATGGAGCAATCGTAAAATGAAATTGAAAGCGGCACTGTTTATGGCCTCGATATCGTTCGTTCTCGGAGCGAAGGAGGTATTTGAATTCAGGGACTGTGTCCGGCTGGACCCGAAGGAACAGAAGACACTCGTGTTCCCCGTGGCCGATGCCGAAAAACGTCAGATCCGTCTTCATCTGACGGCCAGATTCGATTCGAAGAATCTCGGCGGCTACACCTTCGGAATGAAAATATTCGTCAACGGCCTGGACGTCAACGGGATGCGTCTGCTGAACAAGCCTCTTGCATTCCGCACACGCAACGGAGGCGGCACGAACTGGTCCGGACTTGACAGGAACCGCTGGAACATCATGTATTCCCCCGATTTTTCCGACAGGATATCAACCGACAGGGACTACATCTACGGTCTGTATGAAGAAGAACAGAAGCCGTATGATTTTGTATTCGATATCACCGGTCTGACAAGCCACGGCAAGGACAATTCGGTACTGCTGGTTCCTCAGTACGGCATGCCGGTTGTATTCAGGAATGTGCATGTCGAAATCGATGAAAATGTCATGCCGCGGATCAACGAGCCCAAGACTGCACCGGCTCCATCCGGTGCTCTTCCCGACCGCACGCTGAAGCCGCTTCCCTCGCGGATTCCGTTTCTGCTGGCCGATTCCAATGGCGCCGCAGCTCCGTTCGGACTCAGGCTCGTTTCCAGTTTCAGTCTTCCGGGCGGAAAATTCATGAATGTTTCAGGCACAAAGGATTCCCTCAGGCCCGTCAGTCTGCCGTGGAAATTCGAATACCGCACCCCCGAATGTCTGATCCGGCGCATTGTCACGGCCGAAAACGGTTCGCTCAAATTCACGGATGCCGTAACGAATCTTAAAAACGAGACTGCGGGACTGCGTCTCCGCATGACTCTGCAGCTTCCGTCGAAACCTTCGGAAATCCTGCGCGGAGGCGTTTCGGTAGTAATGAAAAGCGTGCGTTCTCCGGCCAATCCGACCGTATTCGCACGCACAGACACTGACGGCATCGGAATCCTCCTTGAAGACGACGTTCTCCGCGTACAGTCGGAATTTTCCGGAGACGATGCTCAAATATCTTTCACCGATGATTTTCTCGGAATTCCTCCGGGAGGGACGCATAAGCTCGAATGGAGGGTCTATTCACTGCCGGGAGGAGACTACTACGACTTTGTGAATACGATCCGGCACGGCCAGAATTCCAATTTCACATGGCACGGTCCGCAGGCTTTCCCATATTTCACTGGAGGCCTCCCGCTGACACGCTGGTGCGGTTCGCTGACTTCTGAAAATGATCCGAAAACCATAACAGAGTCCGACGTGAAGGCGTTTCTCGCAGAACGCCCGGTAAAGGTTCTTGTGACGCATGTCCCGGCGGATTATAAAGTCTCTCCGGCCAAGGCCACGCGGGCGAAGCCGCATCTCGGACACGGCACTGCCATCCCGCAGTGGAAATGGTGGTGCAATATGACTCGCAAAATGGCGAAGGCATTCGGGCAGTATGCTCCGGACGTCAAGGTTTACGGCTATCTCCACAAGAACCTCTGCTCAGAACCTGGCAGGGACGGCAAATATCAGGACAGCGCAGCGCTTGACATGCTCGGACGCCGCCTTCCTGATTCCGGATACTGCTCGCAGTATGTTCCGACACTTGCCAATTCATACGGGAAAAAGCTTGCTGAAGTCTACCGGTATCTTGCGGACGATGTCGGAGTCAGCATCTACATGGATGAAATCAGCGTGGGAGTCTCCGACTGGGCGCCGTACAGCGAATGGGACGGATGCACTGTCGAGATGGATCCGAATACAAATTCAGTGAAGCGGAAGCTTTCCATACCGAACCTGCTGATCAGGGGCTGGCTGGAGGAGATGCTTGCCTTCCTGAAATCACGGAACCGCGAGCTTCTTGCAAATACTCCGCCGTACACGCGCACTCTTCAGCGGCACAGGCTGCTGCATTTCGTCGAGGCCGGATGCGGCGATGCCGGACTCAAGGCGGCGCATCTCTCAACTCCGCTTGCTGAGGATTATTCCCGCGGAGTTCCGGGACTGACGCATTACCGCGAATCCCTTAAATCCGGCGCTCTGGGATTTTCCTGGAGCGGACCGTGGAGCGAGATCAGCTTCCCGTTCACACCAATTGAGATAAGACCCGGCTGGCTGATCGGAAGGGAGCGCATCGTCACGGCGGTTTCCGGAATCTTCGGCTGGAACGACATGGCCGATGCCGAGGTTTTTGTGTTCGATTCAAACGGAAACAGCGTTCAGGGAATGCACAGGCGCATTGTGAAAAACGGAGCCGCATTCTATGAAATACGCATGCCTGGCGACTATATCGCAGTCATTGTCAGGAAGGAATTCCTGCCGAAAGGCTGGAGACCTCTTCAGCCGCAGAAACCTGCGCCTCCGGTCAAAGACGCCACAGAAGGAAAGAGCGGCGCATTCGATTCGTGGGTAATCGTCGACGGCGCGCTCCGGGAAAAGGAAAAGAGATATCTTTCCCGTTCCTCCGATATGCTGAAACTTCATGCCGAAGACCGCTGGATCTCGGTATTCGACCCGAACCCGCGTGCCGCTTCAAAAGGCGAAACATTGACGATGACCTTTGATGTCTCTGGCCACGGCGTGCTTTATGCCGGCGTCATCAGATACGGCGAACTGCCGTGGAAAAAGCCGTCTGAACAGCTCCGGCGGATTGAGCTTCAGGAGAAACAGACCCATATCATGATGGACCTTCCTTTGACTGATGCCGGAATCCAGGGCGTGCGTCCGATGATGCGCCTCTGGAAAGACGGCACAGCCTCGGTCGGAAACTTCAGACTCGAAAAGAAAATAACCCGGTAACAACATACAAAAAACAGTGGAAACGTCCGGATGATACATCCTGGCGCACCCTCTTATTGAAAGGAATCAGGAAATGGGACACGTAAAACTTGCAGCAAAAACACTTTTCCCGCAGTCTCCGCGCATTGCGAGACTCGCGGAAGCCAGCCGTAAACTTGCGCTGAGCGGAAAAAGGTTTCTCTACACTGCCGACGAACGGCAGCTCGTCTATCACTGGACCGAAAAATGCAACGCCATTGTTCCGCAGAGCGGCGACTGGGCCTATCCGCCGGAAATGAACCTGTCGCTCGGCGACCACGGCTGCCGTGTCGACCTCGGAATCAACTTCCCGAAACTCAAGGAGATGCCGTCGCGCGTTTACGGCTACGAGGAGACTCCTGAAAACTGGGGACGCGACTATGCGTTCCTGCTGACGAACACTCCGCCGGAAATCCACCCAGATGAACTCATCGTCGGCGAATTTCACTGGGAGATGAACGAAGTACGCAAATATGAATTTCCGAAAGAGGTGTTCGATCTCGGCAGCGAAGCGCGCGCACTCGGCGCCGGCGGAACCAGCCACGGCCATACATGCTCCGACCTCGCCATCGGCCTTTCCAAAGGCTGGGGCGGAATTCTTAAGGATATCGACGCTTCAATCGCAAAATACACCCGCCTTCACAACGAAGGCAAGCTCTGCTACCTCCGCGGTGCGCGCCATGTCTGCGCCGCGGCCATCGACTGGATCGGACAGTATGCCGATTCCGCCGCAGAAATGGCCGTAAAAGCATCGTCTCAGGAAGAGAAAAAACGTCTGGAAACCATTGCAGCAAACTGCCGCGTCATAGCTTCCGGAGTGCCTGAAACCTACCAGCAGGCTGTACAGTGGATACATTTCGCAGTGCTGATGGACCGCATGGTCGGACACGGCAACGGCTACGGCAGACTCGACCAGTATCTGATCGGATTCTATAAGAAGGACATCGCTTCCGGAATCCTTACGCGCCAGCAGGCCCGCGAATATCTGGCCGAGATGTTTCTCAAGCTGCGCGGCCAGTTCTTCTGTCTCGGCGGACGCGACCGCGAACTGAAGGACGCCACCAACGAGATGAGCTGGGTGGTCATGGAATCCTACGACATGATCGACGACTACAACAACCTCGGCGTGATGTGGCATCCGGACATGGATCCGAAGTTCTATGATTACGTCTGCGACGTACTTGCGCGTCACGGCGCCGGAATACCATCTCTCGTGAACTACGACCTTATCAGGGACGCCGAACTCCGCTCCGGAATTCCGGAGGACGTTGCATGGAATGTGGCATACAGCGGATGCCAGTGGTTCTGCATCCCCGGAATGGAATACTGCGACCAGGATGTCAACGCGCTCGTGCTCACTGACCCCATGAAGCGCGCGATCGACCGCGCCATTGCTGAAAAGGCGCCGGATTTCGAGGCATTCTACAAGCTGTTCATTGCCGAATTCCAGCGCACGGTCGACGCCATGCGCAGGTTCAAGAATGTTCAGTACGACGCACTGCCGTATGTCTGGCCCGAGATCATGACATCGCTGAACTGCCACGGTCCCGTTGAGCGCGGACTTGACATGACAGCTCCGCGCGGCGTCGATGTCCAGTTCACTTCCACAAACATACTCGGAATCCCGAATGTGGCAGACTCGCTATTCGCAATTTCCAAACTTGTCTATGAAGAACACGCATACACTC
>CAZHPP010000344.1:0-4855 GCA_964534535.1 uncultured Victivallales bacterium
TCCACTTTTATACATTGCTGCACGCCTGAAAATACTTTTGGCAGGCATATCAATTACGGCTCAGAGAGAAAACCTTGGACAAAGTCTATTTCGGGACTTGCAATTCCAATCAGCCCGGTTTATAATAATACAAAGGTGATGATCCCTGCCATTCGATTGAAGGCAGTCCAGCCTGACGGCAGGGCGCATTCCACAGAAAAAGGAGAAAAAAGAATATGAGATTGTATGCCGCAGCCGCCATATCTTGTCTTATGGCGTCGGTCTGGAGCGCTCCGGATGCAGGACGCACCGTCAAGCCGGTTGACCGCCTTCCGCTGGCCGCGCCGCCGGTTCAGAACGAAAAATATCCCGCCGATGCCAAACGCAGCAACTATGTGGAAAATGCTCCGGCGCCGGTTCCGACCGCTGCGGAATCCGAGGCGCGGATGCTGCTTTTCAGCCGTCCTCTGACTGAGCCTGTGTGGGCCGAAACCAGACCACTGCCGTACGAACGCGTGACCGGACTCGAGGGCTGGGGCGCGCGGAATCAGTTTGTGACGCTGAACTTTGCCGTTTATCCATTGAAGGCGCTGAAAAACCTCAAGGTCAGGGTGCAAGGCTGCGCTGTTCAGCCGGAAATCCGTCTGGTCTGCTACTGGGACGTGGTGTATCCCTATTACAATTCATTCCTCTCCGATCCGAAGAACAAACAGTTCCGCCGCATGCCGGAGTTCCTGGCACCGGTCAGCGTCTGCGACGCTCCGGCCGGCGAGCCGCAGCGCTTCCTCCTCACATTCAAACTTCCGGACAACGGCACGAAAGAGCTCCGGGGCGACGTGCTGATATTTCACGACGATTTCGGCCAGGCACTGAAGCTGCCGTTCCGGATTGCGGTGCTGCCGTTTGAACTGAAGCAGGATCCGAACAAACATTACTCCGCCTGCAACTATCAGGTGCGAACCCGCGGCAACTGGTTCTACGAGAAGTACAAGAACAATCCGGAACTTTTGCACAAGGCCCAGCTCGGAGAATTCATCCGGATGCGCGAATACGGCTTCACCCGTCCGCCCACCTTCTATCTGGAAATAGGAAAACTTCCCGACGGCACTGCCGACGCCTACCGCATTCCCTTCCTTCCGGAGTTCACCGCGGAACTGCGGGAAGCCGGATTCCCGGTCAATGCTCCGATCACGGTGCCGGGGTCTTCGGCGGGGCGGATCTATGAAAAATTCACCGGGCACAAGCTGAACAACTTCCACATGGACAACATCGACTGTTCCAAGATCACCCCGGAGCTGTATGCCTATATCGGGCAGGCGCTCGACAAATATCTCGCCTATGCGAAAAAGAACAACTATCCTCCGCTCATCTACCTTCCGATTGACGAGCCGTCTCCGGCGACGCTGCCCTATGTCAAGGGAGTCTATAGAATTTTCAAGTCCCGCGGCCTGACCACGATGATGACCTCTCCTCCGGCGAGCTTCAAGGATGCCGATCAACTGTTCGATATTTACAACTACGGTTCGTTCAGCGTGCCATACGAGGTGGCGGTTTCCGGAAAGAAAAAGGAGTACTGGTGCTATCCGAACGACAACACCTATCAGATCAAGGATCCCTATGTGATGTGTCACGGCGGCCGCATGACCTACGGTCTCGGCTATTGGCGCAGCGGATTCCACTGCATCTTGCCGTGGATTTGGCGGGACAACAATCCGAACCGGGTCTGCAACAGCGGCGGCAACATGCTTCGCGATGACGGCTCGCTCATGCTGACGACCTACTGGGAGTGTTTCCGGCTCGGAGTGGACGATCTGCGCTATATCTACACGCTTCAGGATGCAGTCGTCCGGCGTGAAAACTCCAGGGACCCGAAAGTCCAGGAAGCGGTATGCAGGGCGAAGGAACTGCTCCAGCGGATGTGGAATGCCACCTGTCCGCAGCCGGCTTATCTGTCCGACAATCTGATCCCGCACGCCGAACTCGACGCATGGCGCGCGCTGGCCGCCGGAATGATAATGGAGCTCAAGAAGTTTCCGGAAAGTTCCAATCGGATTTCTCCGTCGGTCATCATCGATCCACAGGGCAGCTATGCAGCTCGTCCGGAGTTGACCGCCGGTCCCGGTTTCATCACGTACGATTTCAAAAAGTGGCAGCCGATAGCCAAGGAACTTACGCTCAAGGAGCTGCCGAACGGCGTCGATGTCACGATCAAAGTGGATCACAAGAGCGTCGGGGAAGGGTATTCCGGAAAGGTCGTATATCCGATCGGATGGCCGCGGATCCGTGCTGTATTCGACGGACGCACGGGAATGGATTTCACGAAATTCACCTACATTGAATTTGACCTGACGGTGAGTTCCGACCGCAACATTCAGTACGACTACAACTGGATGCTTTTGTGCGCTGCGCGCAGCATCAGCGGCAAAAGTACCGAGTTCCGCTTCTGCAGCACGCTGGAGCCGGGAGTGAAGCACAGAATACGGATTCCGATTTCCCGTTTCGCACCGATGGGCCGTGCCGCGCTCCGAAGCGTACATTTCATTCAGCTGACGGCTCCTGAGGCAAATTATCCGGACGGCAGTACGCTCCGGCTGAAGTTCGAGAATCTGCGCGCCGTCGGATTTTCGGCTCCGACGATCGTCAAGACCGATGCTCCGGCGATGGCTGCGCTGCCGGTCGCCGGAATTTCGGTTCCGGCGACGGTAGGCGGACTGGCCGACGGAGTGAAGGCGAAGATGGTCTGCGAACTGCTTGATGGGCAGGGACGGTGTGTTCAAAGCACGGTCGGAGAGGTCGTCGACGGACATGGATTCTGCGGCTTTCCCGGAGAGGGGCTTCGTCCCGGCAATTACACGATCAATCTAAAGCTCGCCGGAGACAAACCGGGCACGTTCGTTTCCGAGTTCAGGAGCCCGCTCCGTCTGTTCAACGCGCCGTCAGCAAACTGAGGCTGACGGGGTCGCCGGCCATAAAAAAATCCGGCGGCCTTTTCAACAGACCGCCGGATTCGGGAGGAAAATCAGGATTAATCAGCCTCGTCCTGAGCTGGAGTCTCCTGAGACGGAGCAGATTTCCCGTAGCAGTTCTGCGGAGCCGGCTGCCGGGGGCCTCCGGGATTCTGCGGACGGAATTCCCTGCCGCCGGGACCGAAATGTCTGCCGGGCATTCCGCGGGGCGCCATCATCCGGGGCTCCATGACCGGCACCAGCATATACCGCGGGGTCGGCATCATGCATTCGGAGGAGCAGGGACAATAGATCTTGACGAGCCCGAGTCCGAGGTGGTAGAACGCGAGCACAATGATCGAGGTGAGGAGCGCGATCAGGAACGTTCTCAGGTCGCTGGTGTTCCGGGCGGGGGCGGCCGCCGCAGGGGCTTCTTGCTTTTCTTCACTCATGGTTTCTATCCTTTCGTTGTTGGTTGATTCCGGACCGTTTCCGGTCCTTTCATTCTCAATGAACGCACGGATCCCGCGAAAAATTGTTTTGCGTCCCGGAATTTGCGTTTGCGGAAAAACGCTGTATATTAAAGTTCCAGTAACTGAAAGGATCTTCCAGATGACGCCCAAACTTCCGAAGTTCATGGCTTCCCACGACAAAACACCGAAATACACCGTCAAGAACGTTGCGGACATGATGGGGCTTTCCACCTATACGGTCCGCTACTATGAAAATTCCGGGCTGATCCCGGAAGTCGACCGCACGGACGGCAACATCCGCATGTTTTCCGATTATTCGCTGAGCTGGCTGAGGCTGGTCCACTGTCTGCGCGCGACCGGGCTCCCGATCGAGAATGTCCGGCGGTATATCGAGTTATGCGCGAAGGGCGATTCCACCATTCCCGAACGCGCGAAGATCATCTTTGAGCAGGAAAAAAGTCTGCGGGAACAGATCCGTGCGCTGAACCGGCAGATGGAAATTCTCCGCTACAAAAAACATTTCTATGAACAGCTGCTCGCCGGAAAGGCGAAGGATTCCTGCAATCCGGCGCGCAAGGCGGAACCGGACATCGTTCCGCAGAAATAGTTCGGCGGCGCCTCCATGCTGATTTTCGCGCTGATCCTTGCCGGATTCGTGATCTTCCGCGCCGTGCTTCCGCTCCGGATTCCCTGGGGCTGGAAGGCTGCGCTCGGAACATTCGTGCTTGCGGCTGCGTTCAAATTCCAGATCGTGCACTTCTTCGGCGGGCCGATGTTCTTTGCACCCGACCTGCCGGAATGGATTCTGGTCGGTTCCGCATGGATTTATGCCGTGCTTTTCCTGTTCTTCTTTGGCCTGCTGGCGGCGGAAATTTTCCGGACGGCGCGTTTGCTCGTGTTTCTCCAGACCTGGAAAAAGCGTTCCGAATCCTGGCGGAAGACGGACAGCCGGATCAGGCTGGGACTGCTGGTCCTCTGCACGGTGCTGGCTTCGGCAGGAATCCTTTCCGGGACGGCGCTCCCCGAGGTGCGCCGGATTGTGATTCCGGTTGCGAATCTGCCTTCCCGGGCCGAGGGACTGAAACTCGTGCTGCTTTCCGATCTTCACGTCGGCGGGACTTCCGGATCGGAGCGGCTCGGAAAAATCGTCGGACGGACCAATGCGCTTTCCCCGGACCTGATTGTGATCGCGGGCGATTTCGTGGACGGCACTCCGGCGCAGAGGGAAAAGGATCTGCTTCCGCTCCGCGGGCTCCGGGCGAAATACGGCGTGTTCGGCGTTGCCGGAAATCACGAATATTATTCCGGATATTCCGAATGGATGAAAATCCTTTCGGGGTTGGGAATCCGGATGCTGGAAAACAAGTCCGTGAACCTTCCCTGCGGAATTGTGCTTGCCGGAGTGACCGATCCCGCCGGACGCCGCACGGGAATGTCCGGTCCCGATGTGGCAGCTGC
>CAZHPP010000345.1:0-4836 GCA_964534535.1 uncultured Victivallales bacterium
TAACTCTGGCCATTCGTTCAGCATGATTTTACAGAAAATTCGTTACACTCCCTTTTCGGAGCAAAACAATTTCGTTTTTTATCTCAGGAGTAAATATTCGGTTCATGTGATTACTTTATAAAAATGAATTATATATTTGTTTTTTCGGTGTTGGTGTAATATATTTCAATATAAAGATGATTTCAAACAAGCTACAGGTGCAAAAGATGCGAACTGATTACCGCAAACTATGGAAGTTACTGATAGACCATAACATGACCAAGAGTGATCTTCGGAAGAAAACCGGAATCAGTTCTGTTACCCTTGCCAAGTTAGGCAAAGGGGAAAGTGTGACCACGGGAGTTCTTCTGCGTATCTGTGAAACGCTCAACTGCAACATTGGCGATATTGTGGATGTTTGCAATAGTCCAAAGTTTGATGAGAGGTAATGCGCCCTGCCATTTGGCTGGACTATTTTTAGTTAAATGATAGGTGTAAACGCCTTGGCATTACAATAAACCTTGCTGCGGGGATTACAAGTCCCGAAATAGACTTCGTCCGGAGTTTTGCAGTCCGGAAGGGCTGTATGAATCCAAAGCGCGTTGCAGAAATTGACATACTGCCGCGGGCGGGAATTGCAAGCGTTTTTATCGCGATTTCCCCGCTTTTGCGGTACAACAAAATGTTCGTTTCCCATGAGACGCCTTTGAAAAAAAAATTGTAAATGCTATAGTATTCCGACTGATGCAGCCATATAATTCTTTTTTTATTGAGGAAAAATCAGTCCGATGCTAAGAATTCGGCCATTTGCAGCGTCTTATTGAATAAAAACTGGATGTCGGAGTATTCGTGGAAGCAAAAGACGAACAATTCAAAACTTTTTTTGCAGAACTGATTCAGGCAAAGCTTGGATTATTTCGCTCGATTTCCGTCAAAATTGTAAACTCGGCCGCCGATGCCGACGACGCCGTGCAATCCGCACTGCTGAAGGCATGGAGCCGTCGAAGAAGTTTTCAAAGCGATATGGCCGCATTGTCCGGTTGGATTTGCCGGATCGTAGTCACAGAAAGTTATGATTTGCTGCGGAAACGCATTCGCGAGGAACGGAAGAGGACGAGTTTGCCCAAAGATGACGGGAACAATGATTTCGCGGCCCTAAACAGGCTGGATTCTGCAATCGCTAAACTCCCGGAACTCTACCGGGAAACGGTGCACATCGCAATATTGAGCGATTTGTCCGGTGAAGAAGCAGCACGGCAGCTGGGATGTCCGGTCAATACGCTTTATCAGCGGATACACAAAGCAAAGGAACTGCTCCGCGAAACGATGGGGAGAATGGAAGATGAATGAAAAACAGCTTGATGAACTTTTGAAACGGAAAAAATCCGCCACCGTGAACTTTCCAAAAAACGAAGCTGAATTCGCAGGGGATTTTTTTGCAAAAATTGAAAAACGCCGTATGATCCGTTTCCGCTTTTTGAGCTATGCCGCGGGACTGCTGATAATTCTCGGACTTGCGGTGTTTTTCGCAAAGTCTGAAATATCGATTCAACCGGATGACACGTTCGTCAAGGTAAGCGAGACGGTGCGTCTGTTCGGAGGCGATGCGGCAGTTTTGTTCTTCGGAAACGAACTTGTGACCGGAGAACGTGAATCGGCTGAGGTCCAGTCAAACCTTGTGGATGTTAAATTCCAGACCGGAGCGCGGAAAATCGACCTTGAACTTGCATGTTCCGACAGCGATTCCATTTATCTTGATTCCAACGGCGTTTCCGGAAATGTGGTGGTTTCCCGCTGCGACCCTTCAACCCTCGTTATCGATATCGACCTGAAGATCAACGGCAGAAGAATCCGTACCGTGATTCCGGTCAAGCGCCGCAGCGGCAACCGCTATATGTCTGACAGTATTTCATGAAGCATTTTTTCATATTCTTTTTCGCATTTACACTTTCAGCCTCGCCGGTCAAGGTGGCATTGATCGGCGAGGGAAATCTGGTTGATCCGGTCACGGCGGAGCTTTCCTCCGACGACGCGGTGGAACTTTTGGAGCGCAATCAAATTCAGACTGTTTTGAAGGAACACAAACTGAACGCAGCCGCCCTTTCCGCCGGAATCCTGGCTCAATATTTTCCACATACGGACGTGTTCGCCGTATTCACGCCGGGGCGTCTGGTTGTGTTCAACGCAAAAAACGGCTTCCGGTTATGGGACGGGGGAATGAAGAATCCGTCTGAAAAGATCAGGATTGCCATCGGCAAAACGGCGCGGAAGAATCCGGAATATCTTTCAATTGTGTCGATACGGGATGTCGGCGTTCCGCGCATGTTGAAACCGAAGATTGAAGAGACGGTAACGCTTCTGGAACAGGCACTGATTCAATCTCCGTCGATTCAGATGCTGGAGCGTGCCAGACTGAACGCTGTGACAGACGAGCGGGAATTGACGGGAAAGCAGTTTGCATTGGTTCCTTCGGCGAAGCTGTTGACCATGGAATTCGAGCCGGGCAGCGAGAGTCGGATCGTCAACGTGAAAATACTGATTCGGGATCTCGGCGGCAAAACGCTGGGACGATGTACGCAAGACGATATATTCCGGGACATTCCCGCCGGCGTCATTTCGCTTCAAATGCAGCTGAATGTTCTTTTATTCGGCGGGAATGCCGTTGCCGCCGACACGAAGGCGGAAGCGGCAAAGTTTTTTGAAGAATTTATCACCTTGACAAAATCCGAACACAATCTGACGCCGGAATGCACGGCAAAATTGGAAGCGGCTCTTGTCCTTGTTCCGGACAATCCGTCGTATCGTTACAGGAACGTTCGCTATCGTTCTGAGTTGATTCGGCGTATGCCCTATTCCGAACGAGTCAGGCAGTGGCGGGCGCAGTGGGAACGCTGTCGAAAATTCCGGGAGGATTTTCCGAATTATCAAGAAGGCGTGATGGATACGGAAATGGTTCTTCCCGGATTGGATCGTAATCGCTGTCATCCCGGCAGCCCAGAATATTCTCTTGCGGAAGAACTGCTGGCGCAAATGCGGAAATATACCGAGCAGGAAGAACGGATATGGTTCAAGGCCCCGCGTTCTCCGGAATCGGTAAAAACGTTTCAGGATTTGGAAAATTTCAGCCGTATTCAGATCCGGAAATGCCGCGCGGAATATTATATCTCGCCCGCCCGCTGTCTGAAGGAACAACTCCAATATCAACATGAGTTTTTTAAAATTGCTGAATCCTATTATGCCAGACATCCTGAACAGCGGAATAAACTGGAGGAACTTTTCGGACGCGAAGGGCATTGTCTGGCGATTGATGTAACGAAACGCTTTTTGGGGGCTTTTTCGGGACAGGAGAAAATCATCGCCGATTATTTGAATTCCCCCGCCATAAGCGACTTTATGGACTTTTTGTCAAAAAGCGTACTTCCATCCTTGAAACGCCAGCATATTTTTCTGAAGCATATGCGGATTCTGGTCAACGGTCCGCGCGACATCAAAAGCTATGCGGCCGGATTGCAAACTTTTTTTGCCGAATTGGATCAATATTCTCCGCGCGATCTGAATCCGCCGGACCGTCCGACGCACTGGGCGACCGGCGGAGATGTGACATACGACTGGTGTTTTTCCAATTTCGTGGATGTCATGCTCCACGACGGCCGACTTTTTGATGCGGAAAAACGGCGTTATCTGCGTGAACACAATAAATTCAACGCATGGTCATCCTTTGAGGACGCGGTTCGCAATGGATCTCTGGAAGAACTGGCGAAACACGCCGAAACCATGCGCCGATTCAATTACGACCGGATTACTAAAAATCGAATCGGCAATCTTTACGGTTCCGTGGTTAACCGTCTTTTTGACCGCGAGGGGAAGTTCAAGAACTCCACAGCGGAAAAACTTTTCTTTGCGGCCAATTCAAACTTTACGATTCAGACAAAACGCTATGAAGAACTTTGGGGGAGCATCTTCGCGTCCCGCCGTATTGTGATTCTACTGGGAGCTGCACGCTGCGGCACGAATACCTGGATGCTGTTCCAGAGACAGGATCAGCCGTATCTTTCACTCGGGAGACTGGGAGACGACGGAAGCATTTCTTCCCTGATTGACACGCAGCTGGCTAACGGATCATTTGCAGGAAAAGACGACATCATTGCCCGCCGTCCCGCGCCCATTGTCTGCGATTCCCGTTATATCGCCATCGGCGACCTGGAGCGGAATATTCACGTCTATGATTTGGAGCAAAAGCGCTGGATGATGATACGCGACGCCGCGCCGACCGTGATTATATCGCTGGCGGTCTTATCGGATCGGATTGGGGGATTGTGCGGCGGAAATCTCTGGAAGGCGGATTTCTGCGCCATGTTTTCCTGCCGTCCGGACGGTTCTGACCGTCAAATTCACTTCAGCACGGCGCGCGGAGAGCCGCAAAATGAATTGGATAAAGCAAGATTCCGGGACCTTAATTCATTGACGGTTTTCGGGAAAAAATTAATTTTTTCCGCCACGACCGAGAATTGCACGAGAATCTATTGTTATTCCACGGAGGATAAAAAATTCACGCTTCTGAGAGAATTTCCATTCAACGGAGCCGGAATCGATCAGGTGTGGAGCCAGAACGGCAGCATCTATTGTTTCACATTTTCCCATGGCGAACGTATCTATCGTATTGATCCGGTACGAAATACAGTGGAATGGATATTTAATCAGACGGGGAATCGCTACCGATTCGATCCGCCGGAGGCGCGTCCGGTGATATTGAAAGGCGGCTGGCAGATGAATTTTCCATGGGCGTTTCACGGGAAAATGCTTTACAGCGCGAACTATACACCAGGAGTAATTCGGCTTGACGCGCCGGAAAAATCA
>CAZHPP010000346.1:0-4830 GCA_964534535.1 uncultured Victivallales bacterium
TACGGCCTTTCCGAAATGAGCGGGCCGGGCGTGGGAATCGAATGCGAGAATCATGACGGGATCCACATCTTCGAGGACCACTTCTATCCCGAAATCATCAATCCCGACACCTGCGAAGTCCTGCCCGACGGCGAAGAGGGCGAACTCGTGTTCACCACCATTTCCAAGTTCGCCATGCCCATGATCCGCTACCGCACCCGCGACCTCACGAAGATCATCCCGGAACCCTGCAGATGCGGAAGGACGCTCCGCAGGATCGCCCGGATCGCACACCGCAGCGACGACATGTTCATCATCCGCGGCGTGAACGTGTTCCCGTCCCAGATCGAAACGGCCCTGCTTTCGGCTTCGGAAACCCTTCCGCACTACCGGATCGTGCTCACGCGCCGTCCGGACGGCCTGGACGACATTCTGGTCGAGGTGGAAGTCGGCGAAGTCGGCGACCAGATCCGCGAGATCGAGGCGCTCCAGCAGAAGCTCACCCACGCGGTCGAGCGCGTGCTCGGGATCCGCGCCGCAATCAAGATCGTGCCGCCCGACACCATTCCTCGCAGCGAAGGCAAGGCAAAACGCGTCTTCGACATGAGAAACGCAAAATAGCACCATTCAGGGAAGGAGAAACCGCATCATGCAGCTGAAGCAGATTTCCGTTTTCGTCGAGAACAAGCCGGGCGCGGTCAGCCGGCCGTGCCGCGTGCTCGGTGACGCCGGAGTCGACATCACGACCCTCACGCTTGCGGACACCAAAGACTTCGGAATCCTCCGCATCATCACAAAAGACTGGAGAAAGGCCTACGACACGCTCAAGCAGCAGAAATTCGCCGTCAGCGTGACCGACGTCCTCGCTCTCCAGGTCGAAAACGTCCCCGGCGGGCTCGCCAATCTTCTGGAAGCCATCCAGAAGGCCGGGCTCAACGTGGAATACATGTATGCCACCGTCACGGGCAAGGGCGCCGCAAACGTCCTCGTCTTCCGCTTCGACGACACCGACGGCGCCGTCGAAAAGCTCAAAAAACGTCCCGAATTCAAGATCGTGGACGAAACAACATTCTTTTCTCTCTGAAAGGCTCGCACCATGAAAAAAACTCTTCTGTGCTTTTCGGCCGCACTCCTCACGCTCTGCGGCTGCGTCGGAAGCTACTACGAACACGACAACCCGTCGGCCAAGTCCGACAACACCAAGATCCTCGTCATCGACGACAAGCTCGCCGAACAGCTGAAGGTCCTGCACATCGTCAAGCAGCGCACCGAACGCGGCATGACCAGCGCATTCGTGCTCTTCCGCGTCAAGCGCGACAATTTCTTCCAGTTCGTCTTCTCCTCCTACAAGAGCATGAAGATCGAATACCGCTTCATCTGGTACGACGAGAACGGAGTCGAAGTCCCGCAGGCCCTCGCCCAGGAAAACGGCTGGAAGGTCGTCACGCTCCGTCCCGACGACCAGCTCGGATGTGCCTCGCTCGCGCCGAACAGCAAGGTCGCCTTCTGCATGCTGTATGTGAAGTATGCCGACGAACCGCTCAAGAAGAAGGACAGCGTCGTCCAGACCGAAGTCTGCGAAACCGATGAATTCCAGGCCAAGGCCGCGAAGGTCCGCCAGGAACTCATCAAAGAGGAAAAGGAACGCGCCGCAAAGGCCAGTCTCTGCGGCAACTGCAAGACCGCCAAAAAAATGAAAGGCGGAGCCCTCTGCGAAAAATGCCAGGCCGAACTCAATGCGAGAAGCCCCAAATCCGGAAAATCCGCCGCCCCCGCTCCTGCCGGCGTGAACGACGGCGCCAGCTGCAAGCTCGATCCCGTCCGCTGCTCCCCAAATGAGGCAGAAAAGGCCAAGGCCGCGAAAAAGGCCGAGGCCGCTCCCGCCAAATCCGGAAGCGCAGCACCCGCTCCTGCAGGCGTGAGCGACGATGCCAGCTGCAAGCTTGATCCCGTCCGCTGCTCCCCAAATGAGGCAGAAAAGGCCAAGGCCGCAAAGAAGGCCGCTGCCGTTCCCGCCGTTCCCGCAGGGAAATGCCTCTGCGGATGCGACATGAATCCGGACGCCAAGTGCTACTGTCCGGAAAGCTGCGGATGCCCGGCCGCGAAGAAACGCGCCGCGCAGAAGCCTTCCAAGACGGTTCCCGCGGACAAAGATGCCGCGATCGTAAAGTAATAACAACAACCTTCAACACCGGAATCTCAAGATGCTGAAACTCGACTTTGAAAAAGGCGGCGGACTTCTCCCCGCGATCGCCCAGGACTGGAAGACAGGAAAGGTCCTGATGCTCGCCTACATCAACGAAGAATCCTGGAACGAAACCCTCCGCACCGGCAACGCGACCTACTGGTCCCGCTCCCGCAGGAAACTCTGGCGCAAGGGCGAAGAGTCCGGAAACGTCCAGAAGATCAAGGAAATCCTTGTGGACTGCGACGAGGACACCGTGGTGTTCAAGGTGGACCAGATCGGCGGTTCGGCGTGCCACGAGGGTTATCCCTCCTGCTTCTTCCGCCGCTATGAAGACGGCGGTCTGAAGATCATTGAAACGCGAGTCTTCGATCCGGCGAAAGTGTATAAAAAAGGCTGAAAACAACTCCATGGCAGTCACACGGCTGGAAGCGGTATACAGAAGATTGCACACGGCGCTGCCGACACTGAACATCGTGCCGAAGGCATGGTGGTCCGACTCGACGACGCTCGGCGCAGGGCTTTCCTCGTTTTTCCTGGTGAAGCCGCGCACGCTCGAAGGCCTTCTGGCCGTGCTGAAACTGCTGCGGGAGTTTTCCATCCCCGTCCGCACGCTCGGGTGCGGCAGCAACATCGTGGGTTCGGATTCGGAGACGGAAGCCGTCTTCATCCGTCTTGACACCGGCTACTTCACACGCATCTCTCCTGCGGGGACGAACATGCTGGAGGGGCGCGCGGGGCTTCTGCTCCCGGAATTCATCGACCGCGCCGCGGAGCGCGGGCTGGGCGGAGCCTCGGGGCTTTCCGGGATTCCGGCAAGCCTCGGCGGAGCCGTCATGATGAACGCGGGCGCAAACGGCGTTTCCACCGCCGGATTCGTGCGCATGATCGAAGGCGTGAGAATCAAGGACGGTTCGCTCTATCTGATGGATTCGATCCGGCCGGAAGACTGGGGCTATCGGCGTTCGCCGGTGCCGAAGGACGTGATCGTGACCGGGGTCGTGTTCGAATTCCAGCCTGTCGACCCGGCTTCCGAAAAACAGAAGATCGCCGCCGAACGCAGACGCCGCGCGGAGGTGTGTCCGCCCGGCAGGTCCGCGGGAAGCGTCTTTCTGAATCCTTCCGCCGACACCCCGGCCGGCAGACTCCTCGAACGGGCCGGCTGTTCCGGAATGTCCGCAGGCGGATTCAGGGTCAGCGCCAGACACGCGAACTGGATCGTCCGCAGCGGTCCGGGTCCGGCCTCTGAAAAAGATTTCGTGGCACTCGCCTGCCGCATGCACGCGGCCGCCCACGCATCCTCTGGAATCGCGCTCCATACGGAGCTTCACTTTATCAACCAACCCTCAAAATCAACCATAGAAGAAGCGTTTTCAGACAAAATGAAAATCCTCGTTCTCAAAGGCGGAGTCAGCAGCGAACGCGAAGTCTCGCTCGTCTCCGGAAAAGGCGTGGCGGACGCTCTCAGAAGCGAAGGCCATCTCGTCAAGGAATATGACATCACCGAACTCAAGCTCACAGAAGACATGCGCTGGGCGGACGTGGTTTATCCCGTCCTGCACGGCGGTTTCGGCGAGGACGGACGGCTCCAGAAAATGCTCGAGGACGCAGGAATCCGCTTCGTCGGATGCGGTTCCGCCGCATGCGCGCTCTGCATGGACAAGGTGGCCGGCAAGCGCGTGATGGACAAGTTCGGGCTCCGCAACGCGCCCTCCGTCGTTGTGGAAGACTCCGCCACCCCGGTCATCGACAAATTCGGCTTTCCCCTGATCGTGAAGCCCACCTGCGAAGGCTCCACCTACGGACTTTCGCTCGTCGAGAATGAAAGCCAGTGGAAAAAGGCGCTTGAACTCGCGTTCAAGTACGACCGCGTGGTGCTCGTCGAAAAGTTCATCAGGGGAATCGAGGCGACCGTCGGCCTCCTCGACGGCAAGGCCCTGCCCCTCGTGGAAATCCGCTATCCCGGCAAGCTCTACGACTACGACGCCAAATACACGCACAAGAAGGCCGTCACGCAGTACATCTGCCCGCCGACCGGAATCTCCGAAGCCGCCCAGAAGGAGGCCCAGGACCTGGCCGAAAAGTTCTACCGCGCCGTCGGCGCCCGCGACATGCTCCGCGTGGACATGATCATCGACGACAGGGGGCACTCCTGGCTCCTCGAAGGCAACACGCTTCCCGGATGCACTCCCAGCAGTCTGCTCCCGATGGCCGCCAAGGCCGCCGGAATCTCCTTCGCACAGATGTGCTCGAAGCTGGCGCAGGCCGCCGCAAGCCGGAAGTAAGCACCCATGGCCGCCCCGACCAGATTCATCGTCGCAGACCGCGCACTCGAGCCGGAGATTCCCTCCGGCGCCGAGGCGCTCTGCTGCGAAGCCGTCCCGGAAAAGGGCGACTTCGTGGCCTATCTCACGCCGGGGCAGCAGCCCATCTTCCGCCGGTACACGGTTCAGGAGGACGGCCGGATCCTGCTGGAGGCATGCAATCCGGCCTTCCAGAGCTTTGTGTGTCCGAAGGACCAGTTCTTCGCCCGCGGACGCGTCTTCGTGATCGGTTCGGTCAGCAAGGAGTTCCGCGCCTTCGGATTCGATTCCGCGCCTGTCGCGCCGCAGGGTGAAATTCTCACCTTCGACGAAGCCCAGGCCGTGCTCAAGTTCAAGCGCACC
>CAZHPP010000347.1:0-4812 GCA_964534535.1 uncultured Victivallales bacterium
TTTTCCGGCTTTTTTAAGAAAAAACCGGATTCGGAGCGGCAAGACGAGTTTGCCGCATCAAAAAAATAAGTTTTTAACGAAAAAGAGCCAAAACTTTTGAAAGAGGCTCAAAAGGAGAATGTTCATGGTAAAGTTCTTGATGTTTATAACATTGTTCTCGGGAGCGTTCCTGTTTGCCGCGGAGCCAGAACCGCAACACCACTGGAACTTTGAGAAAAAGGGTTCCTCAGGACGTTGCGACGATGTCGGCGATTCGCCAACCAAGGCTCCTATCTATTGCATGCAGGAAGCCGGATACGGCTTTGCCAATTCCGGTGGGGTTGTCTGTAAAAGTGAAAACCTGCCGACGGCTCCGAAGACGCCACTGGATTATTCCGCTTACACCGTGGAGCTCAAGTTCAAACTGGACAAACCTTTTGAACACGGCAAATCCCGCGGACTGTTCAATTACGAATTCTGGTCCTGGAACCGCCGTTCCTTCCGCGTGCGCATCGACCAAAACGGCGCGTTGGAGATGTTCGCGCAAGTCACCGGCGAAGACAAAAAAACACCGAAACTGCATTTTTTGATGACCTCGAAACCGCTATCCTGGCAAGTCGGCAAATGGTACACTTTGCGTTTTGCCGGCGAAAAGGGCAAAGTCGCCCGGATCTGGCTCGACGGCAAACTGGTCGCGGCCAAGAACAATGCTCCGGGATGGGATGAGATCAATGACAATATCAGGCATGAATATGATCATCTGGTTCGTCTGGGATGGGATACCACCCAGCCGCGTCTGGCTCACGGTGCGCTTGACGGCGTTATCGATGACGTGAAAATATGGGATCGGGCGATTGCTCCGGACAACAGCGTCGGGATTTCAGGAACACCTGGGACGGGAGTGCAACTGCCGTCACAAGCCTATTATACGTTGATCGGTTCAGGCGTTCCCGTGTGGACAGGAAAGTTCGATGTCCCGGATAAAGCCGGACACGCGTATGGTTCAAAAGAGCGTCAGGAAGCCAAATTCCTGAATGCCGCGGCGACCGCAGCGATTACGATGGACAAAGAGAATTTCATCGTTCATTTCAACTGTCCGGTCCCCGCCGGAATGAAAGCAGTCACCAATGCGCGGGGAATCTGGGACGGGGACAATGTGGAATTCTTCCTGCGTCCCGACCAAAGTTCCTCTGTATATTATCAATACTGTGCCGGAGCCAACGGCAAAAGTCGGGCAATACGTTACACCAGTCGTGCAGTCGAGGACAAGTCCTTCAAAAGTCGGGCAAAATTCGAGGTTGACGCCTCCCATCCGGAAAAATTCACGCTAAAAATCACCATTCCCAAAGCGGAAGTGAATTGCGACAAGTTGGAAAGAGGAGCCATCATCAGCGGTAATTTCTGCCGGAGCGGCGTCACCGCTGGCGGTCTGACCTCATGGGTTCCAATGGCGAATGATTTTCATTCAATCGATTCGTTCGGTAATTTTGTTGTCGACAGCTATCGGGAGGGACTCAACTATGCTGTCCAAAAAATCCGTCAGGAATTGAACATCCTGAAGGGCGACGAACAACTGCGGAAACAACTCGAAGAACAAATCTCACGGCAGGAAAAAGAAAACGCATTGTGCGGTGACAATCCCGCCCGATTTGAGAAACTTTATGCAGGGATCGAAAATCTCAAGATCTCATTGCTCTCCTTTGCGCAGTCGGGGAAAACCTATCTCCTGTGGCAAGCCGACATGTGGGGCAACCGGTTTGAACCGAATCTGTGTTCGGAACCTGTCAGAAAAATCAAATTTACCGCCGCTCAAAACAGCCGGGTCCTCTACGGCATGGCGTTCAGCAACCTTACGGACAAGCCGTTTATGGGCTTGATTAAGTGTTTCGATCAATGGCCGCTGCAAAGTGGAGATAAAAATTTCTGGAATGAACCATACAACGATTTTCTGCGCAACATCACCTTTTATGAGGGACTGCCGCTCCAGGACGCCGGCGGGAAACCGCTTTATGATCCCATGGCGCCGCTTCTGTTGAAAAGCATTATCCGTGTTCCGGAACATGGCACGATTCCCTTATGGATGACCATTTCAACTCGCGGAATGAAACCCGGAAACTATCACGCCGTTCTGGTGGTGAAACCCTCCTACGCGGGATTTCCGGTGGAAACCATCGATCTGGAACTGGAGGTTCTTCCCATTGATCTGGGGACGGTAAAAGAGGACAACTTCCACTACGCCTTTTTTACGGAGCGCTATGTCAATAATAAAAATTATGCCAATATCATCAAATTCTATCGTTATCTGGTCGATAAAGAGGCGAACGTCATGTTTGCCGGGCATTTCCGGGAAGTCTACCCGGATATGAATGAGGACGGTTCGCTCAAACCGATCGATTTTTCCTTGCTGGATAAAAAGATAGAAACCTATCTCAAGGCAGGCACGCCGCCGGACCGTCTCAAATTGATGTTCAATCTGCACAACTTTATTTTCATCTGGGATGATGTGAACGGCAAAGCCCATAAGCCCCGGCATGCCTTCGGCACTCCGGAATGGGAACGCGGTTTCAAGGAATTCATTGCGAAAGTGTATGCCCACATGGGACAAAAATTCGGCCTGTCGCCGGAGCGGATAATCATCTACACAGGAGACGAACCGGAGGGTGACATCAACAACAAAAACTCACGACTTTATCGGGTGTGGTATCTCGGAAAATTAGTACATCAGGCGGTTCCGAATGCTTTCACCGCCACCAACCCTTTTCCACGGCAAGGAATCGATGAAAAATATGTCGAGGCAATGAATAAAATTGCTGCAACCCACAACATTGTCATTCTCATCCCTCGGGCAAAGACCCCGCAGATGCTCGAACTGTGCAAAAAAAAAGGGTTGAAAATTTGGACTTATGCTGTGTATAATAAAGTGGTTACTCCGGAAATATATCGTCATATGTTTTTTGACAGTTTCCGAGAGGGCTGTGAGGCTCCAAACGCTTACTGGGCAATCGACCACTATGCCGGAGAAGGATTTGATTCCACGGATTTTTCCGGCAATGGGAAAGGCTGCTATACAACAGAACGTATCGATTATGGCTCGGCCTACTGCGACATGAATCTCGGCAACCTGATTACCGGACGACGCGCGGAAGCCCATTATCAGGGATTGCTTGACTACAAGGCGATGAGTCTTGCGAAAGAACTGATTGACAAACAGAAAAATCCGGCTCCGTGGCGGACAAAACTCAACGACATCATTGAACGTGGCCGCAAAGGTTCCTGTACTGACATGGATCAGTGTCATCAGCAATTGCTCAACCTGATTCAGCAGTTGAAACAGAACTGAAAAACATACCGTTCCGGTGGTCATTTCGAAAGACGGCCGGAATGGAATATTGAATCATCATGAATTTACAAAAACAAATAGACGCCGCTGCATTCAGCGGCGGTTCCCGGGTTACAGTACCACCCGGAATACACGAAACAGGAACACTGCGTCTGCGCAACGGAGTGGAACTCTATTTGGAAGCAGGAGCCGAATTGCGGGGTTCGGAGAAACCAGAAGACTATCCGGAGACATCGGATGGTTTTATCGACGGAGCGAATCAGAAACGCGGACGGGCTTTGATTTGCGCCGACGGTGCAGAAAATATCGCATTAACGGGGTGCGGAGTGGTGAATGGTTCTGGAGCCGCGTTTTCTCAGGCATCAGACAAGTTTGACAACCGGCCATTTCTACTGCGTTTTTCGATGTGTCGCGGAGTTCGTCTGTCCGGGGTTGAGTTGTGTGATTCGCCGGCATGGTGTGTACACTTGCGGGACTGTTCCAAGGTGCGAGTGTCCGGGGTGACGATTCGCAGTCGCTGTAATGCCAACAACGATGGATTTGACATTGACAGTTGCCGAGATGTAGAAATCCGCGATTGCACAGTGGACTCCGGTGACGATGCCATTTGTCTCAAGACTACGTTGCCGAAGGCATGTGAGGATATCAGAATACTGAACTGCCGCCTGGCGAGTGACGCCGGGGCTATTAAATTCGGAACGGAATCCTATGGGGACATGCGCAGGGTTTCGATACGGGACTGCCGGATCGAACGGGCTGAACTGGGAGCGGTGAAACTGCTGTCGGTGGATGGTGCACTGCTGGAAGACGTGAATATTTCCGGCTTGGAAATCGTTACGGCGGCAACTCCGCTGTTTATCCGATTGGGAAAACGTGGACGGGTGTATTCGACCGGAGCGATTCGTCGGGAGGCCGGAGCGATCCGTCGAATTACTCTATCCGGAGTCAAGGGAATAATTCAACTGCGGAAGGAGGGACTTTTTTCAACTTCTGCACCCTCTTTGAGTCCATTGCAGATATCCGGATTGCCGGGATTTCCGGTGGAAGATATGATGCTGAGTGACTTCGATTTGGTGTTCCCGGGCGGCGGAACGGCGACGTACCGTGAGGTGCCGGAGAACGAGTCCGCATATCCGGAACTCGGAATGTTTGGAGAGTTGCCGGCCTCGGTTGTATGGCTACGTCATGTTCGAGGATTGCGTACGTCCGGTCTTGCATTGCGCCTCGCGCAGCCGGACGGACGTGTCCCCGTCTACTGCTCCGACGTGAAGAAATCAATTACAAAGTTCCGGTGACCCCATGCCCGTGTTGTTTGAAAGTCGAATATGAACAGAGAATGTGGACAGACATGAAAAATGGCCAGGAAACAGATGATAGGGAGATAAATGCAGAAATATCACGCCGATTGTTGTAAAAAATGCAATAGGGAACGGGAGTTTGTAATGCTCCCCTTTATTCAAGGGCGCATTACGTAAAACTGCCGAAAAAAGTTC
>CAZHPP010000348.1:0-4808 GCA_964534535.1 uncultured Victivallales bacterium
CATATCTTGAGCGGATTCCACCGGAGTGCCACTTTATTCGGGTACGACCCGGAAGACGCAGGTCCTTCCGGCCTTCATGAGGAACGGTTCCCCGGAACGGAATGTCCCGTTCACGGGACCGAGAATGGCGGTCATTTTTGTTTTCGGCGGGAGCAGGATTTTCTTTTCGCCGCCTGTCTTGGCGTGAACTGCGGCGATGTCGTTTCCGATCAGCATCGGATCGTCGGATTCTCCGTAGACGTGCACCCCGGCGCGGCGGGCAAGCTCGCGGATCAGCACCGGCGGCAGGTTCATCAGCGTGGAAAAGATGTGGTTTGCACCGTTCCGTTTCCAGCTGACGAGCGCGGGCTTTCCTTCCGGCGTGCGCCCGAGGACTTCATCAAAACCGGAAACCGGATAAAACCACGGCGCGGTCCGGTTGAAGTTCTGCGCATGATCCGTTCCCAGACCGGAAGACAGCTTCAGGACAGGCTGTGCGGGAACGTTCGCCAGCTCGAATTTCGGGCCGAGAAACCGGCTCATGAGTTCCGCAGAAGGTCCCTGTTCCGGAGTGTCGATTCCGGCGGCATACAGCCACAGAACCGTGGCCTTTTCCTTTTCAAGGCGCTTCATCAGGGCGGCGCGCTGAGAATCGTTCAGGACGAGCAGATTGTCGGCGATATAAAATTTCGAGGGGGGAACGACTCCGTTCTCCAGCAGGTCGCGGAGAAGCACGTGCCGGAACGGAATTCCGGCTTCGGCGAAGCGCCGCTGCATTTCGCCGATGCCTGCAACGGCCAGTCCGTCGCCCGTGTTGACTTTCGTGAACATGGCGCTTTCCTGATCGCTGACGATCGTCACTTCCACGGGAGTTGTTCCGCGGACGGGGCCGAGCTGTTCATACGCCTGTTTCCCCTCGCGCATGACGTCGATCAGGAGCGGTTCGCGGAACCAGTTTTCGTACATTTCGAGCCAGTGCATGCCGAGTCCGCGCGTCATGCCGAGCGCAAAGGCGCGTTCGAGGGCTCCGACCGACTGTTCCGGCGTGCAGAGCATGCCGGCGCGCATTTCGTAGGCGCTGTTTTCGCCGAACGTGCGGATGTCCTCCTCCACGATCACGAGCTTGCCGTGGGAAGTGAAGCTTTCCGCCGCCTGCATGACGGCGTCGCTCTCCCCCGGGAAGCGCCAGGTGTAAAACGAAGGCGCCGTCACAAAGTCCACATACGGCGAACGCGCAACGCGCTCAATATCGAGATGTCCCACCGTCTGCAGAAGGTTGTAGATGTTGCTGAATGCAAGAAAATATCCGTAATAAGCTCCGGCGAGCCATCTGCCCTGAGTTTCCTCCTTGACGGCCTTGCAGAGGGCAGCGACGGCTTCCCCGATCGCGCGGTTGCGGAACCGGAACCAGTCGATCAGCTGCATGTCCTTCTGCGGATCCAGCAGAATGCCGATCCGGCCCTGGTTCTGGCGGGAAGGTTCGGGCATTTCTGCGGTATCGAACGTGAGTCCGGGGCGGTTCCAGGCCTTTGCGAGAGCCTCGTCCGTCCGATAGCGGCCGCGGAGCTGGTCGCGGAAGGCGGCAAGGTCCGCCTTGGAATATCCCGCCATGGCGGGACGGTTGAGGTCGTCTACATAAGACCAGAACCATTCTCCGTTCCAGCCTTCGCCGACGGCACATCCGATCACGGCTCCGGCGTACGGAGACTGTCTGATATGTCCGACCAGCGCTTTGATTCCCTTTGCCGCGTCCCGCAGGTATTTTTTCGATGCGAGCGCCTGCCGGTCCTTCTGTCTGTGAGGCGGAACGCCGCCGTAATACGCGGTCGCGTCGTCCGGATTGTTTTTCATCCACCAGAGCGGCATTCCCGTGCTGAGGGCAAGGATGATCCGGCTGCCCGGAGCGGAGAGCGCAACCGTGTCGAGACGACGGTCCAGAAGAGTGAAATCGAACTTGTCTTCGCCCTGCCAGAATTCATCGAAGGAGGCGGGCAGACGGAAAATTTCGCATCCCGCGTCCACCCCGTTGCGGACCATCCAGTCCCGCGATTCCGGGAATGCGGGGAATCCGCCGCTCAGGAGATAGTAGACCGGCGTGTAATTTTTCCCGTCAACCACGATCCGGGGACGGCTTCCCGCGCCTTCGATCCGGCAGGCGGAAAGGGGAACTTCATGCTTCTTGGAAACCTTGACTGTGCCCAGGGAGGAATTCCCCTTCACGCTCAGAAAATCGTCTGCGGAAAATACTTCCGCCGGAGAAAACTGTTCCGGGATGCGGTAAGAAACATGGACCGTTTCCCCGGCGTTCCATTTCCCAGTCGAGGGAATGACGTCCCCGGAAACGGTTCTTGCGGAACCGTCGGCGGAAACCAGCTTCAGTTCAAGTCTGGGGGAATCGACGGCGGGCGTTTTCAGCACGCGGGCGTCGAACGAATTTTCCCCCTTCCGGAGAATTTCAATTTCGCCTTTCGGTCCGACGTAGGAGTAGCTCACACGGCTGTTCCACGGCGCAACCGGAGGCGCGCCCAGGACCATGGCCGGACGCTCGAACGACGCCGGTTCCTTTGCTCCGCCTTCATGGCACAGCCAGTTCCGGTCCGTGACGATGTAAACGGGAGTTCCGCCGTCCATTGCATAAAGTTCGCCGATGAATCCGCCCCAGGCCTGAAAATTGTAGACGCGGACCGTCATGGTATTTTTTCCGGCGCGGAGATTTTTCGTCACGTCGAACCGGTTTGCGGCGGACCAGTCATTGCCGCCGCCGATTTTTTCTCCGTTCAGGAAAAGTTCATAGCTGTCGTCGCCCGCTCCGACGAAAAATGCTTCCGAAGGCTTCGTCTTCAGCTCGAAATCCCGCCGGAGCCACACATAATCCGCCTCGGGGCCGATTCCGTTCCGGCACCAGATCCAGGCACCGCGCCAGTATGCCGGCGGAAGATTCAGCCGGGGAAGCTCCAGCAGCTCAAGATTCAGTTGCGCATCGTCCGGAAAGGCCTGTGCGGCCATCGCCCGGTCCGGCGCGGTAAAGCGGATGGATTTCTTTCCTTCCGGAATCTCCACTGTTTCCAGAATGCGGTAATTCCGGTCCAGAAGACGGAGCCCCGCACGGTCGGAACCGTCCGTCCGGCTCAGCTCATAATGTCCGCGCGGCCGGAAATCATAAATCGCGTTCACATGATCTTTTGCGGAAATCGAGGCGAATCCCAGCTGCGCCGTCTGGCCGTACCAAATGAATTTGACTCCCGTGATCCTGCCTTTCCATGCGGCGTCCCTCCCGACCGGGAACAGAATGGTGTGCCACCTGCCGTCCGGAAGAACCGAACGTCCAAGGCTGGACTGATGAACCGTTCCGTTCACAAGGGAGGTAAACCCGCATTCAAGATAACCGCCTTCGCCGGAAACGCGGAATCCGACTTCCAGAGCTTTGATCTTTGAAGCGTCCCAGGCCAGGTCGGAACAGATGATTCCGCCCCGCGGCATGGACTGAAAATCAAGTGTCTTCCCGGGAATCATGGAAATAACCGCGAAGGGAGTCCATGTGCTTTTCAGGGAGTTCCCGCTGAAATCGAGCCCGGTGACTTTCTTTGCTTCTTTCAGAGTCCGGAACTCCTGTTCGGAAAGCTCTTTCACCGTGACGTCGGAAATATGGATTTTCCCCTTGCCGCGGACCACCAGATGCGGACGCACCTTCGTTTCGTCCGGGCGCGCCGTAAAGAGATATTCGAGCGATTCTTCCGTGCCGGAATCCTTCCGCGAACTGACCGTCGGGAACGGAGCCCGTTTTCCGCCCGGCATCTGCAGCATCATGAACATGGAGACGCTTTCCGTCTCCCGCTTCGCCGAAATGGAAACCAGATACGGCCGTCCCGGAACCAGCGAAAAATCCTGATTCGCGACAAAGAAAAGCATTCCGGAGTCGTTGGTCTTTTCCAGAAGATACCCATCGTCGATCCGCTTCAGGGAGCCTTCCGCCCCCTGAACTTTCGAAAGCCGCCATGAAACATCCGGAAGCAGCAGCCGGTTCGCCGTGAGTTTTTCATACTCGTTCATCGGAAGTTCGCGGAAAACTGCGGAGGCGACCGAAACTTCGCCCGTGCCGCGCAGAACCAGGTGCGGACGCAGCTTCGTTTCATCCGGACGCGCGATGAAAAGATAGGTGAGCGTTTCCGTCTGACCGGGTTCCTTCCAGGCGTTGACGACCGGGAACGGACTCCGTTTTCCGCCCGGCATCTGCATCATCATGGAGATGGAGACGCCCGGACTTTTCCGTTCCGCCGTCATGGAAAACAGATATGCCTTCCCGGGGACGGTTTCAAAGTCCTGTCCCTGCCGGACAAGGATCAGGAGACCTTTCTCCCCGGTCTTGTTCAGCTGAATCGTGCTGTCCTTTCGAAGGAAAGTCCCCTCGGCGCCTCCGGCTTTGGAGATGCCCCAGCGGACGGAAGGCGTGTCCAGAAGATTTTCTTCCTTTCCTTCGGCGAACAGGCACAGACAAGCAAGAAGGGCTGCTGCGCCTGAAAAACGGATTGCGGACATGATGCTGTTTCCTTTCCCGGATCGGTTCAGTTTCTGCGGACTTTCTCTTGCATATCGGCGTTGGTGTTCGCCGCGTTGTACTGGGACATGTTCTTTTCATTGCTGCAGTGGCCGTCCGCCCAGAGCACGTTGGAGGTCAGGTCGTGGCGCGGGCTGAAGCCGCCATTGAGCGCATCGAAGACATAGAACGGGACTTTGGCGCCTGCCGCCATCATGTAGGCTTCGCTCATCAGCACCTTGGAAGAGGCGTTTTTCATCTTTTCGGGACGGCCCGGAATCACCTGGGAAATACT
>CAZHPP010000349.1:0-4790 GCA_964534535.1 uncultured Victivallales bacterium
AAAAACCGGAAAATTCCTGATGATCGCCCAGTGCCTCCGATTCAATGATGATTTCAACCGGATCGTCAAGGCGCATCAGTCCGGCGAATTCGGCAGGCTGCTTGCACTCCACATGAAGCGCACCGGCAGTTTCCCCGGCGGATGGTACCGCGACGTCAAACGCTCCGGCGGCGCACTCTTCGATCTTCACATCCACGATGTGGATTTCATCCGCTTCATGCTCGGCAACCCCGATTCCGTCCAGACCTGGGGCGACGTTGTCAAGACGGGCGGAATCGACGACCTCATGACGGTGTATTCCTATCCGGATGGACCGCACGTCACGGCCGAAAGCAGCTGGGCCCGCGGCGCATTCAGCGGCACGGTTTCGGCCGTCTTCGAGCGCGGAACGCTGGAAATCGGACCCGACGGACTCACGCTGTACCGGATCGACAACAAAAAAGTGAAGAAGCTTTCCCCGAAAAAGCCCTCGGACATGTATGGAAACGAGATCGGCTATTTCGCTTCCTGCGTGAAAAAAGGAGTGCGTCCGGTCACGGCGGCTCCGGAGAGTACGCGGGATACGGTCCGTCTGCTGGAACTCGAGGTCAAATCGGCTTTCGCCGGCGGGAAGAAAATCGCGGTGAAGTGATTCGTCCTGAACGTGGTTCTTTCGGGATGCCGGCAGCCGTTCCGATGGCCTGCCGGCATCTTTTTGCAATCGGTCCCGCCTGCCGACGCGCAGAGAGTCCCTTTGCAGAACTCTTTGTCAGGATTCTGTAAAAAATGCGGCCGCAAATTGAAAACGAACCCGAATCATGCTATGGTAAATTTCATGAAATCATAAAGTTCGGAAGGAGATTCAAATGAAAAGTGTTCTGACCACAGTATTCCTGTTCCTGACCGTAGGCTTCCTGAGCCTTGCCGTTGAACCGGTGCCCGTTTCTCCCGCCGACGGCGCGCTGGTTTCCCAGCTGAACGCCGGCCATAAAAAGTATCTTGCCCTGCCGCGCGCCGAGCGAATCGCGTATTTCGCCTCCCCGGAAAAACGGAAGGAGATGCGCTCCGCGGGATACCGTCCCGTCCCGGTTCAGCTCCGCTGGAACTGGAGCGGCGCGAACACGGCCGATTTCACCGTGACTGTTTCCGAAAAGCCCGATTTTTCCAATGCCGTCACGGTCGACGCCACGCGGACGCATGCTTCCGTGAACAATCTCCGGATTTCCGCGAAATATTACTGGAAGGTCACGGCGAACGTCGATGGAAAGCATTTTGATTCCAGAACGTTCACTTTTCTCACGGAGGACCGCACGCCGCGGCTGATCCGCGTGGACGATCTCTGGAACGTGCGCGACCTTGGCGGGTATCACACGCTCGACGGAAAGCGCGTGCGCCAGAATCTGGTGTTCCGTTCGGGCGGACTCAACAACAATGCGTCGCCCGTCAGCGAGAAGGCGGCTGCCGCCCCGAAGACGGAAAAGAAAAAAACTGTTCCCGTCCCTTCCGGCTATGTCGTCGGGGAAACCAACCTCACTCCGGCCGGCAGGAAATATATGCTGGAATCCCTGAAGATCCGCACGGAAATCGACCTGCGCTCCGACGGCGAATGTTCCGGCATGACCGGCTCCCCGCTCGGCTCGGACGTCCGCTGGGTGCATGTCTCCTCCGCTTCCTACGGCGCCATGCAGCGCAGGGAAGGGCGCGAGGCGTTCGCAAAAGTCTTCCGCGTGTTCCTGGATGAAAAGAACTACCCGATTGATTTCCACTGCATTGCGGGACAGGACCGCACCGGCGCCGTCGCGTTCATCCTGAACGCCCTGCTTGGGGTCGACGAGGAGCACCTTTATCTTGACTGGGAGACTACCGGATTCTGGAACGGTTCGCCCGCCTTCAATCATGCGAACCTCTTCAATCATCTGGTGGAAGGGTTCAATTCCTATCCGGGGAAGACCGTTCAGGAGCGCGTGAAGAATTATGTGCTTTCGCTCGGATTCACGGAAGCCGACATCGCGAAATTCCGTTCGATCATGCTGGAATGAAGGGACGCGGGCACTGCCGCCGGGATCATTCGATTTTCCGGTCGTAGAGCAGGGCGGCGTTCAGGATCACCAGAATCGACCCCGCATTGTGCACAAGCGCTCCGCTGATCGGCCCCATGAACCCGAGAATGGCCAGCACGATGGCAACGAAATTGATTCCCATGCCCAGCGAAATGTTGACCTTGATGGACTGAATCACGGCGTTCGAAAGCTGTTTCAGATACGGAATCCGGGAGAGATCGTCCGTCGTCAGCGCGATATCGGCTGCTTCTACGGCGATGTCGCTCCCCAGCGAGGCCATGGCCGCCCCGACCGAGGCCGTCTTCAGCGCGGGAGCATCGTTGATTCCGTCCCCGATCATGCAGACTTTGTGTCCCGCCTTCTGAAGCTCCGCAATGCACCCGGCCTTTTCTCCGGGGAGAAGTTCCGCATGGACGGATCTGATTCCCGCGCGTTCTGCAAAGTAGGCCGCGTTCTGAGCGTGATCCCCGGTCAGCAGGACCGTTTCGACGTTCAGGGAATGAAGTTTCCCGACGATTTGCGCCGCGGATTCCCTCAGCGTGTCGGAAAGCGCCAGCACTCCGGTCATTTCCCCGTCTTTTGCCACGAAGACCAGGGCCTTTCCCTCTCCGCCGAGTTCTTCCGCGCGTTTCCGCAGGCCTTCCGGCAGGGAGATTTTCTGTTCCCCCATGAAGTGTTCGCTGCCGCAGAAAACCTGCGATCCCCGGATGCGCACCCCGATCCCTTTTCCGGATGACGCATGGAATCCTTCCGGCTCGCTGAGGCGGACCTTCTCCTTCCGCGCGCATGCGGCGATGGCCTTGCCGAGGGGATGTTCCGAACGGAGTTCCGCGGAGGCGGCCGTCGAAAGCACGTCTTCCCGCGAAAAACGTCCGTCCGCCGGAACGATGTCGGAAACCGCCAGTCTGCCGGAGGTGATGGTTCCCGTCTTGTCGAACGCAATGACGTCGATGCGGCCCATGGCCTCGAGAGCTTCTCCGGACTTCACCAGAACTCCGTGCCTGGCCGCCTGGCCGATTGCCGCCATGATGGCGGTCGGGGTCGCCAGAACCAGCGAGCAGGGACAGAAGACGACCAGAATCGTGACGGCGCGGATCAGGTCCCATGTGATGAAATAGGTGACCGCGGCCAGCAGCAGCGCCGCCGGAACAAGATATGCCGCCCAGCGGTCGACGATTTTCTGCGTGGGCGCCTTGCGTCCGGCGGCCTCCTTCACCATGCGGATCAGTTTCTGGAGCGAGGAGTTTTCTCCGGTCTTCAGCGCCCGGATGTCCACCGTTCCGAAACAGTTGACGGACCCGCTGACCACAAGGTCGCCGATCCCTTTGTCCGCCGGAAGCGATTCGCCGGTCATGGAGGACTGGTCCACGGAAGTCTCGCCGCGGACCACGGCCCCGTCCACGGGAATCGTCTCTCCCGGGAGAATCCGGAGAATGTCTCCGGGCACGACGGTTTCAATGCCGATCCGGGATTCCGTTCCGTCACGGACGAGCCGGCAGGTCGACGGCGCAAGCGAGATCAGTTTCTGGAGCCCTTTCTGCGCCCGGCGGATGGTGCGGTCCTCCAGAAATTCGCCCAGCGTCATGATGAAGGCGACTTCTCCGGCGGCGAAGTTTTCCGAAAGACTCACGCAGGCCGCCATGGCGATCGTGACCAGCAGGGCGGACGAAATTTTATGTTCCCGGAACAGTTCTTCGAATGCCTCGCAGACGAGGGGGAATCCGGAAATCAGAATGGTGACCAGCGCCGGATCGTACGGCGTATGCACGCCCCGGATCATCAGAATGAGACTTCCGGCCAGAAATGCGGCGGAAACTGCGGTCATGGGGAATCCGCTGAACAGCCTGCAGATTCTTTTGATCATCTTGAAAAAGCCTTTCATACCTATACCGGTATATGTATCATTGCCGTAAAAAAAGAATTTCCTCCAAAGCGGGAAATTCCGGAAAAATCAGCAGAGACGCGAGAAGTGTTCCAGAGCTTCGGAAAATTTGGCGAGCGTTTCATCCGCATTGCCGTTTTCGATTCCGTCCCGGACGCAGTGGTTCAGGTGTCCTTCGAGGACGATGAGCCCGACCCGGTGCAGGGCGCTTTTTGCGGCGTTGATCTGCACGAGAACCTGTTCGCACGGGATGTCTTCGTCGATCATTTTCTGAATTGCGTTCAACTGTCCGATGATCTTGTTCAGCCGGACATGCAGCTGACTGCCTTCCATGCATTTTCGCATTGCGGACCTCCCTTCGGGCTTGTTTGAGGATAATATACCATACGGGGTATCGTTTGTCAAGCCCGGAGAGAAAAAATATCTTCCGGATGCCGACGGGGAAAATCGGTCAGTTGAAAACACAAAAATTCCAGCCATTGCCGACCATTGGCCGTTAGCGCAGTTGATGTGCAATGGGTAAATATCCAGATATAACCGACAGTCAATCTTTATCGCAAAGACTTCAGTTCCTCATCCCGTACTATCAGCTGATTCAGAAAGGCAGTGTCCCGTTCGCTGCGATTCAGTTCTTCCTGAAGATCGGGAATGGCCGAGTCATATTGGTCCAGGAACTTTTCATATTGAGCACGCTCCTGTATTGCTCCCATTTGAGAAAGTGCTATATTTAGAACTTATCCCTAAATAACACCTGCCTTCCGAAAAGCGATAATGTTTGCAGCCAAGTGCAAGAGCGCTTCAATATGATGCATTTGTCTTTTCAAAACGTATCAGCAATTTTCTGAATCGATTGAGCCATGAATGTGCAA
>CAZHPP010000350.1:0-4781 GCA_964534535.1 uncultured Victivallales bacterium
TTGGATTCCTGATACTATAGCACGGATTTCCTCTAAAAGCGAATGACGAGCACTCCGTTCGAGTCGGCATGTTCCAGTCCCCTCCATTCTTCCGGGAGCGGCTGCTTCCCCAGGTCCCGCAGCGTCACGAGCACCAGCCGGTGCGGAGGAGTCCGCGCGGTCAGCTCCGGCAGGGCTTCCGCGGGATAATGGCGGGAAGCGTATTCCGGATAATTGCTGAACCCGTATGCGAGTTCCCCCGGCTTCCCGAGCACGATCAGGTCCTGCCGCCGGAGGCACCACGCGGCCGCCGCCATTTCGCTCCGCCCGGTCACGACGATGTCGTCGGGCGAGACGGCGATTTTCTTCAGACATTCGTTCAGCCCCGTTTCGGTCATCTTGTTCCCGAAGAGGGACGCCGGAATGGAATGAATTCCGCAGAAGATCACGGGCGCAAGTCCCAGAAGAAGAATGCCGAGTCCCGGAACGGAGTGCTTCGGTTTCAGACGGAGGCAGAGCGCGCCGTATCCGAATCCGCAGAGCATCAGCAGGGGGGGAAAGACTTCGGAATCCGGATAAGGTCTTGGAATTCCGCGGACCAGCGGAAGCAGGATCAGTCCGAGCGTGCCGAGCCCGGCGGCGGCAATCCACAGCCATCCCCAGCACCGGCGCAGGACATCCAGAATGCCGGCCGCCTTTCCCCGGAGCATTGCCTTGCGGAGCGGGATCGCCGTCAGCGCCGCCAGAGGCGGAAAGCAGGGCAGAATGTAGGTCCCCAGCTTGCAGCTGGAGGCGGAAAAGAACAGAAACGGGAGAACCGTCCAGCAGAGCAGAAAGCGTATGAGAGGCCGTTTCAGCCAATCCCGTCCGATTCCGCGCCATGCCGCAGTCCACAGCAGTCCGGCGGGCAGGATTCCTCCCGCAAGGAACGGCAGAAAATACCAGAACGGTTCCGGCTTGCGGTCGTAGGTGTGGCTCAGAAACCGGCTGATGTGTTCCTCGAAAAAGAAATAGTGCCAGAAATCCGGTTCCGCCCGGGCGATGGCGATCGACCAGGGCAGGGCGGCGGCCGCCATGACCGTCAGCGGAATCCACGGGTACAGCAGAAGCTTTTTCCATTCCCGCATCCAGATCAGAAACGGCGCAATCACGATTGCCGGAACGGCGACTGCAAGGAATCCCTTGATGAGAAAGGCGGCTCCGGCGCATGCTCCTGCGAAGATCAGCCAGAGGAGACACGGAATCCGGTCCTCCGAATCCAGCGCCAGATAGAATCCGCCGATGGCGAGCGTCAGCGCGCAGGTCAGCTGCATGTCCAGCACGGCGAAGGTCCCCGTGCCGAACACCAGGCCGGAAGCCAGAAAAATCCCGGACGTCAGCCCCGGCAGAAGCGGATCGCGGCTGTTTCTGCACATCAGAAAATAGAGGAATGCCGCGGTCAGCAGCATTGCCAGCGCGCAGGGCAGACGCAGTGCGAACGCGTTTTCCCCGAACACGGAAAAACTGGCCGCAGTCAGCTGATAGCCGAGCGCCGGTTTTTCAAAGTAGCGGACTCCGTTGAGACGCGGAACCGTCCAGTCGCCGGAAACCAGCATCTCCCGCGGAATTTCCGCATAGCGGAACTCGTCCGGACGGATCAGCGGGCGCGTTCCGAGCGGCAGAAGACACGCCAGAAGGAAAAAGAGTCCGAGCACGGTGATCGCCCGGATATGAATCTTGAGAAAGGTGTTTTTCATCGTCATGGAAGGGAATCTTCCCGGGGAACGGCTCCCCCGGGAAGTGCCCGATGTGTCTTTACCTGATCCGCGTCAGGCTGAGAACTTCGAGCGTGGCTTCTTTGCCTCCGCGCTCGCGGAAGTACCGGATTTCGACCGTGTCCGGAGAGGGGAACCGGATTTCGCCGAGAACCTTTTCCCCGAATTTCAGATTGATGTCATTGTTGACTTCTTTTGCATCGCCGTCCTCTTCCTCGTCATCGGTGTATTTCCCGACCATGATCCGGTCGCGGGAGGCATTGGCGTCCGCCAGCACGTATTTGCCGTCCTTACGGATTCCGAAAAGCAGTTCCAGTTTCATTTCCTGCGACGAGATGCGGACGTTCTTCCCGATCATTTCCCCGGAGGCGGTTCCGGCCTGCGAGCGGACCGCGGCGCCTTTTTCGAAGACTTTTCGTTCCGCCTTCCATTTCCCTTCGAATTTCGACGCGGCGGCGGGATCGGCCTTGAAATCGTCTTTGTGCTCCCTGAATTCGGCGCACCCGGTCATCAGGACGACGGCGAGAGTGCTTGCGGCCATGAACAGCTGTCTCTTCATTTCCAGCTCCTTCGAGTTGAGGTTTCAGATGCGGAATGACACCATGTCGTTCCGATTCTGTCCATGAAGATACATTGCCTGTCTCGCGGGAAGATGAAATTCAGATGAAAGATTGTTCATCTGCTGATTATTTTTTCGGGAAACGGACGGTGAACGTGCTGCCCTTTCCGGGTTCGCTCTCCAGGCCGACCGTTCCTCCGTGGGCGTGTGCGACCGCCTGAACCATGGCCAGACCGAGGCCGTTGCCCGGGAGATTCCGGCTGGCGTCCGCGCGGTAGAAGCGGCGGAAGACCTTTTCCCGTTCGGATTCGGGAATGCCGCATCCCGTGTCGGAGACCCGCAGCCGGACTTCCGATGTCGATTCTTCGGCCGATGCCGTGATCGAACCGCCTTCCGGCGTGAACTTGGAGGCGTTGTCGAGCAGGTTCGCGATCAGCTGCTGAATCCGCATGGGATCGGCGGAAATCATGACGGGAGCCGTGGGCGTTTCGACCGTGAGAGTCTGTTTTTTGAGCTCCGTCACCATCCGGAAGAGTTCGGCGGAATGATTCAGCAGCGCGGCCAGGTCGACTTCCTTTTTATGGAGGATGCACGCGCCGGATTCCGTTTTGGAAATGTCAAGCATCCGGTTGATGAGGGAAAGCATCCGGCGGCACTCTTCGGCGTTGTCGCCCAGAGTGTCGAGGCAGGCTTCGAGTCCGGGCTTTCCGGAAACGGTGACTTCGGCGCGGCCGAGCATGCGGGTCAGCGGCGTGCGGAGGTCGTGGGCGATGTCGTCGGCGATGGTCCGGAGTTCGCCCATGAGTTTTTCCGTGTTTCCGGCCATGGTGTTGAAGCTCGCGGCCAGACGGTCGAGTTCAAGGCCTCCGGAGCCGGGCGGAACCCTCTGGGAATAGTCTCCGGCCGCGATCCTGTCGGCGGCCTGGCCGATGCGGTCGATTCTTCCCGCGATTCCGCGGGCGAGCAGCCAGCCGGCAAGCGCGCTCAGCACGAGGACGGTCAGCCCCGAGGCGAGGAACAGAGTGACGACCCGATCCAGATTTTCATCGGCCTCGTGCTGATCCGTTCCGGCGGTCAGCACGGCGCCGTCGAAGAGACGCAGCTCCGCCGTGCGGATTTTCCGCCGCGTTCCCTGAAGCGCGGAATATCGGATTTCGCCGGGACCCGGATTCGGAAGCTTCTGAAAACATTCGAGCTCGGAATCCGGCATGGGCGAACGCGCAAGGATTTTTCCTTCGCTGTTCCGCAGGAGGAAATACATCCGGGCGCCTTCGCCGCCGGACCGTTCGGCGAATTCTTCCGCCAGAACCGCGGCACGGTCCGCAAAGGCGATCTGCTTCTTTTCGAGCCTGCCGGAGTCCGCATCGACCGTGATCTGCCACAGTTCGCGTCCCCGGAGCCCGAACAGCGTGAAGAGCCCGGAGTTTTCCGCATCGCGGAACGCGAGAAGCGTCCGGAATCCGGGCAGTTCATCGGCAGTCCGGAGAAAGACCTTTTCGGGAATTTTCCGGAACTTCCGCACGGGAATCCGGACGGAGCTGAATTCTTCCCCCGTCAGGTATTCGTATTCGAATTCGCCCAGGACTTCGTTCAGGCGGCGGTCGGCGGATTCGCGGTTCCCGAAGAACAGGCAGAGCCACACGGCGGCAAAAATGACGGCGAACGAGACTGCAAACAATCCGGCGTAAAGCAGCGCAGTGCGCGTCTTCAGGGAGCAGGAGGGCGGACGGTTATTCCAGAACATAGCCGAAGCCCCGGACCGTGCGGATCATCTTCTTTTCGAACGCCTTGTCGATCTTGTCGCGCAGACGGAAGATTCCGGCCTCGACGATGTTGCTCTGCGTGTCGAAATTGTACTCCCAGACGTGTTCCAGAATGGTGGTTTTGGAAACGACCCTGCCGTGATTGCGCATGAGATATTCGAGGAGCTGGAATTCGAGGGGCTGGAGTTCGACCGGGGTTCCGGCCCTCGTGACTTTGCGCGTGAGCAGGTTGAGCTCGAGGTCGCCTACGGTCAGCGAGGACGGTTCCGCTGTGTGCGAAGCCCTGCGCAGCAGCGCCTGAATCCGAGCAAGAAGTTCGCTGAAGGAAAAGGGCTTCGCCAGATAATCGTCCCCGCCTTTTTCCAGACCTTTGATCTTGTCCTCCACGGAATCGCGTGCGCTCAGCACGAGGATGGGCAGATTGTTCCCCGCCGCGCGGAGTTCCCCAATGACGGAAAGGCCGTCCAGCTTCGGAAGCATGATGTCCGCCACTGCCAGATCGAAGGGCTCGGTCTTCGCCTTGAAAAGCCCGTCGAGCCCGTCGGATGCGAGACAGGTGCGGAATCCCGCCTGCTGAAGACCTTTCGAGATGAAATCCGCGGTCTGCCGGTCGTCTTCGATGATCAGAATTCTCATGCGGGGGATGTCCTTGTTGTTGTCAGTAACATATTAGAAACAAATAAAAGCAAAAAATTACTAAAAATAAAATAAGCCAATGAATAAAGG